>JBJTNS010000104.1:0-12965 GCA_046074245.1 Chitinophagaceae bacterium
CGTGAACTGCAAAGCTACAGCGTAAATGTTGAAGTGGTTGATCCGCGTGCCGATTCAGAAGAAGTTCATGAAGAATACGGGTTCCATCTGACAAAAACCATCGGTAATAATTATGATGGTGTCATCGTTGCTGTTAGTCACCAGGAATACAAGAATTTTGACGAACAATATTTCAAATCCATTTGCAACAGCAACTCGTTTGTTCTGGATCTGAAAGGTTTGTACCGTTCTAAATTCAGTTCCATGGAATACTGGAGTTTGTAAGAACACAGTCAAATTCCTTCAGAATATTAAGTCTTCTCATTATCAGTTTATTTGATAGCTCTATTTGCAGCTGAGTAGAGATGTTTTGATGTTAAAATTGTAATTTTGACGACATTCAATTTTTGCTCAATTACTAACATGAACTTTTGTTTCTCAAAACTTAAACACTGCACTTCTTACTTATTGTTTGCTGCCATCATTCTTTTTACTTCCTGCGGTTCTGCAGACGCTAAAAAAGATGCTTCGAAAAATAAAAATTCTGGTCCTGTTACTGTCGATGTTTCTATCGCCCAAACGACAGTCTATGCCAACATGATAGAAGCAAATGGTACCATTCTGGCTTCAGAGTTTGTCGAGCTAAAGCCAGAAGTCTCGGGGCGCATTACCTATCTGAATATTAAAGAAGGCATGTCTGTACAAGAGGGTACCATTCTGGCCAAACTTAATGATGAAGATCTTCAGGCTCAGTTGAAAAAATACAAAGCACAGCTCCAGCTGGCACGCATCAATGAGTCGCGTTTAAAAATTATCCTCAAAGCAGATGGACTTAATCAATCAGATTATGATGCTGCCCTTCAACAGGTCAACAACATCGAAGCGGATATAGACTACACTCAGGCACTGATTAACAAAACCGAAATCAGAGCCCCATTTTCAGGTATAATCGGTTTAAGAAACGTGAGCAAAGGTGCTTTCGTTTCACAAACGTCTGTGCTGGCTACCATTCAGCAAACACAATCTCTAAAGGTCGATTTTGTTCTTCCTGAAACCTATGCCTCGGCAGTATTTCAGGGTAAGAAAGTGGAGGTGATTAACGATTTAGGCAATCATTTCGATGCTGTAATCAGCGGGGTAGAACCTCAGGTGAATACGGCCACCAGAAATCTGAAAATCCGTGCTCTGATCTCGGGGCAGAGTAAATCCTTAAGTCCTGGCGCCTTCGTAAGAGTGGCCTTTAACGAGGGTGAATCTAAACCAAGGATTTTTGTGCCTTCCAATTGCATCATTCCAGATACCCGTTTTAAGAAAATAGCAGTTATAAAAAATAAAATGGCTGAAATGAAAGTGATAGAAACGGGTGTTAGAACTGGTGATAATGTCGAGGTAATTAGCGGCCTGAATCCTGGTGATACATTTGCGATTAACGGTCTTTTATTTTTGAAACCAGGTTCTGAAATCCTTGTTAGAAAAGTTAAATAATACAGGGTATGAATATTTCAGAACTTAGTTTAAAACGGCCTGTATTTGCCATTGTCTGCAGCATCATCATTATCGTGTTTGGTGCAGTGGCATTCAAATTCCTTAGTCTGCGTGAATACCCTGCTATTGACCCTCCCAATATTACAGTGCGCACCAATTATACTGGTGCGAATTCAGACATTATTGAGAGTCAGATTACCGAGCCGCTCGAAAAAGCTGTGAATGGTATTCAGGGGATACGAACTATCACCTCTTCCAGTAATCAGGGTAGTAGTATCATAACTGTAGAATTTAACCTGGATGTCGATTTGGATGATGCCGCCAGCGATGTTCGCGATAAAGTTGGACAAGCTCTTCGTCAGTTGCCCGCCGATATCGACGCGCCTCCGGTTATCTCTAAGGCAGATGCCAGTGGCGATGTTATTATTATTCTCTCCATGCAAAGTCGCGAGAAAAATATTCTTGAACTCAGCGATTTTTCAGAGAATGTCTTACAAGAGAAATTCCAGACCATCCCTGATGTGGCGGGAGTCAATATTTTTGGATTAAGGCGTTATGCCATGCGTCTTGATTACAAGCCTGAACGCATGCTGGCCTACGGTGTTACTCTCAGCGATATTAAACAGGCTTTAGATAAAGAAAACATTGAACTGCCTGGTGGTAAAATCTATGGAAATAATACTGAATTAACTGTCAAAACCAATGGTCGTCTTACCAGCGAAGAGGATTTCAGAAATCTGATTATTCGCGAAGATGTCAATGGGATTATCAGACTTGTTGATGTGGCAGATGTACGTTTGGGGAGTGAGGCAGAGGAAGTAGGTTTCAGACTCAATGGAGTGCCATCGGTGGCTTGCGGTATTGCGCCTCAGCCAGGGGCCAACTTTGTCAAAATATCAGATGAGTTTTACAAACGTCTGGAAGAAATAAAGAAACAAAAAGGATTCGAGGATATCGAATTTACAGTAGTACTCGACAATACTAAAAATGTTAAAAGAGCGCTTAAGGAAGTTGAAGAAACTCTGGTAGTAGCGTTGTTACTTGTTGTTTTAGTGGTCTTCCTGTTCTTCAGAAACTGGAGCATTGCTTTCCGCCCTCTGATAGATATTCCGGTATCTCTGGTGGGGGCATTTTTTATTATGTACATGGCCGATTTCAGTATCAATGTGCTGACCTTGCTGGCGATTGTACTGGCGACAGGACTGGTAGTGGATGATGGTATAGTGGTTACCGAAAATATCTTCAGAAAACTAGAAGATGGCATGGATATTAAAACGGCAGCCCGCGAGGGATCTAAAGAAATATTGTTTGCTGTAATTAGTACTTCCATAACACTCGCAGTCGTATTCCTGCCAATTATATTTATTCAGGGTTTTGTTGGCTCGCTGTTCAGAGAATTCGGAATTGTCATAGCAGGAGCGGTGCTCATTTCGGCATTTGTCTCGCTTACCTTAACGCCGGTTCTCAATGTGATGCTGAATCGCAAGAACTCTAAACCTTCCTGGTTTTATGTGAAAACAGAGCCGTTTTTTGAGGGTTTAGAAAATGGGTACAAACGGTTACTCTCTAGGTTCATGACCATTAAATGGGTGGCATGGCCTGTACTTGCTGTTTGTATTTTTACCATTGTATTATTGTTCAAAACCCTTCAGTCTGAACTAGCGCCAATGGAAGATAAAAGTCAGTTTCGCTTCAGCGCAACCGCTGCAGAGGGAACTGCTTTCGATTATATGGACAGGTTTACTCAAGATCTCGGAGCATATCTTTATGATAGTATTCCTGAACGAGAATTTGTTTTTGCCTCTACCAATAATTCGTTTTCAAATGGCTCTGTCAATAATGCTTTTGGAAGGGTGGTTATCAGCGATCCCGATACCAGAAAGCGCAGTCAGGAAGAAATCGTTAATCAAACCAATGCTAAATTATCTCAGTTTAATGATAGTCGTGTTTTCCTGGTACAGGAACAAACTATCAGTGTTGGTTTCGGTTCTAGAGGATCTCTGCCGGTTCAGTATGTCTTACAAACTCAGAACTTCGATAAACTGAAAGAAGTGCTGCCTAAGTTTCTGGCAGAAGCCCGTAAAGATAAAACCTTCCAGGTGGTAGATGCGAATCTTAAATTCAATAAGCCTGAATTAGAAATTAGTATAGACAGAATTAAAGCCAAAGATCTTGGACTAAGTGTTCAGGATGTTGCCAGTACCCTGCAGTCGGCACTAAGTGGCGGACGAATGGGGTATTTTCTGATGAATGGGAAACAATACCAGATCGTTGGTCAGATGTTGCGTGCTAACCGCGACGAGCCTGCAGATCTTAGCAAATATTACCTGAGAAATAGCCGGGGTGAACTGATTCAGTTAAGTACCGTTGTAAAAATGACTGAAACAAGTAATCCGCCTCAGCTGTATCACTACAACAGATTTAAATCTGCAACGGTATCGGCTTCTCTGGCACCTGGAAAAACCATCGGAGATGGGGTAAAGGCTATGGAAAAAATAGCAGATGGCTTGCTGGATGAGAGTTTCCAGACTTCTCTCAGCGGACCGTCGCGCGACTTCGCAGAGAGTGCCTCTAATACCTCTTTTGCCTTCCTTTTGGCACTGGTGCTGATTTACCTGGTCTTATCAGCGCAATTCGAAAGTTTCATTGATCCGCTAACGATTATGATTACAGTACCTCTTGCACTACCAGGAGCACTTCTGTCACTCTGGCTGACCGGAAATACCATCAATATTTTCTCTCAGATAGGCATGATAATGCTGGTGGGACTGGTGACGAAAAATGGAATTTTAATTGTCGAATTTGCCAATAAAAAACGCGAAGCCGGTATCCCTAAGATGCAGGCAATCCTGGAAGCATCTGTTCAGCGTATGCGACCAATTCTGATGACCAGTTTAGCCACCGCCCTTGGTGCTTTGCCAATTGCTTTGTCTTTAGGTGCTGCTGCCACAAGCAGGATTCCTCTGGGAATGGTAGTGGTTGGTGGAATCATGTTCTCTCTATTGTTAACCTTGTTTATTATTCCTGCTGTTTATGTTTTCTTTTCAAGAGATAAAAAATACCTTCAACATGAAAATTAAGTTTTTGCTCACTGCTCTTTTATTCGCCTCTGTAGCGCAGGCTCAACAGTCGATTGACTTGTCTCAGGCAATGCAGCTGGCGCTTAAAAATAATCTGGATCTTAAAATTGCGGAGAATGAAGCGCTCATTGCTCATAATAATAACCATTCTGGAAATGCTGGTATGCTGCCTTCTGTATCACTGAATGCTGGAAGCACCCCGGCAATGACCAATATTAATCAGAAGTTTACAAACGGTACTGTTATCGAGAGAAATAATGTTTTAAGTAATGCTGTTATTGCCAATCTGATTGCTACTTACACTTTGTATGATGGCAAACGAATGTATGCTGCTAAAAATCGCCTTGAGTTTCAGGATGAGGCTGCGGCAAATGCTTTTAAATCCCGCATACAGTCGACTTTAGGGAATGTGGTCATCGCATACAGCGCTGTTCTCAGACATCAGGAATATCTGAAGGTACTCGAGTTTATGGAGGCTTCGAGTAAGGCCAGACTGAAACTAACAGAGCAAAGAAAAGAAGTGGGAATGGCTAATAAAACGGATGTTTTGCTGGCTAAGCTCGACCTAGAATCGAAGTCACAGGCACTCGAATCACAAAGAACATTGATAGCTAACGCGTTTACAGATTTTAACAGAGTGCTTAATCAACCCCTCGATTCACAGTATTTATTGATGCCTCTGGATGCCGGAAAATCTAAGTTAGTGAAATCGACACTCGACTCATTGTTAAATCAAAATCCTGATTGGCTGATGGCTCAGAATAATCTGGATATTGCAGCTCAGATGGAAAGAGAAGTTGCAGCAGCGCGTTTACCACTTTTGCGTTTAAATGGGGCCTATAATTATAATTTTTCTCAAAGTCAGGCTGGCTTTTCTTTGTATAATCAGGGGATGGGGCCACAACTCGGACTAAGTTTATCGGTACCTCTCTTTACCGGAAGTGTCAATAAAGTCAATATTGAAAACGCCAGACTTAGTGTTCAGAATGCCGAGCTTCGTAAAGCGCAAATGCAGCAATCCATCAAAGCAGCGTTTCAGCAATCCTGGGCAGATTATCAGGTAGCCCTTCAGCAATATGATTCTGATTCTGTGTCAGTGAAACTAGCGGATGATTACGCCGCATTAATGGATTTGCGTTTCACTCAGGGGCAGAATACCATCATCGAATTAATTGAGTCTCAGAAAGTCTATCTCGAAACCTATTACAGATTCATCAATACCAGATATACTTTGAAACTTACAGAAACAAAAATACTGGCGCTTACCGGGCAACTCGTAAAATTCTGATTATTTAATAGAGACTAAAGTTACCCCATCTCCACCCAGTTGTTCTGATTCGTGCTCGAATGATTTGACAAATTTAACCGAGCGGAGATGTTCACTGATAAGTTTTCTAAGGATACCATAGCCTCTTCCATGAACTATTTTTAAAGAGAACATGCCTAGTAAATGGGCATCGTTCAGCCAGTCGTCTAGTTTAGCTATTGCCTCCTCACCCCGCACGCCTCTAAGGTCGAGCTCAGCTCTGAAATTACTCTGCTTCTCAAATAATCGGGCATTAAAGGTTGCTGTTTTTGGAACATGTTTTTTGTCGGCAACGCTATGATATAATTCTGATAAGGGGAACCACATGGTTACTTGTCCGAATAAAACCTGAGCTTCATCTTTTTTAATTTTTAGAATCTCACCACTAACTTTATGCTGCTCGTGTCTGACGATACTGCCCACTTTTAAAGGTCGTGTATCCCTTGGCGCTTCTGCAGGTTTTACTGGTATTGTGGTTTTTTTCTCTTCTGGCTGTATACTGGTTTTAAACTGTTCGAGGTCTTTTCTTAAAGCCTTGGTTTTTGCTTTCTCTGCTTTATTTTCCTGTATGCCTTTAATGGTCTGCTCAATTTTCTGGTTGGCATTTTCAAGGATATTACTGGCTTTTACACGGGCATCATTAATGATTTGCTGTTTGTTTTCTGACAGAGATATTTTGAGAGATTCGTAATCGCTGATCAGTTTATCCAGTACCTTTTCGCGCTCTTCAACGCGTTTTTTCATGTCAGAAAGTTCCAGTTTATGCTTTTCATTTTCTGCCAGTAACTCATCCAGATCAATATGTTGTTTCCATTGATTGATTTTCCTGACGCGTTGTATGATCTGGTCTGATATGCCCACTTTGGTGGCTACTTCAATAGCGAATGAACTTCCAGGCTTGTCGAGTTCTAAACTAAATTTAGGTTCCAGTTTTTGCAGATCATATAACATACGGGCGTTCTGTACACCCTCTGTCTGATCGGCCCAGGCTTTCAGATTGCCAAAGTGAGTTGTAACAACCCCGAAGGCCTGAAGTGATAACAAGTGCTCAAGGATTGACTGAGCAATAGAACTACCAATGGCAGGATCTGTCCCGTTTCCTAATTCGTCAATCAAAAATAAGGTGTGTTTTCCGGCATGCTCCATAAAGAACTTCATGTTCATTAAATGGCTGCTGTAAGAACTTAAATTATTTTCTAAAGACTGGTTGTCGCCAATATCTATGAAGACAGACTGGTAAACGGAAAGCTGACTGTCTGCAGACAACGGAACAGGCAGACCGCACTGATACATATACTGAATCAAACCTATGGTCTTTAAAGCAATACTTTTTCCCCCTGCATTCGGTCCGCTGATCAATACCATTCGGCCTCCCTTTTTAAAATTGAAATTAAGAGGAACAAGCGGCTTATTGTCTTTCATTAAATGCAGATACAACAGCGGATGTCTGGCCTGTATCAGCAAAGTATCATCGTGATGCTGCACCGCCACAGGTTCGCTAGCTCTGATTCTGGAACTGAAAATACTTTTAGCACAGCAGGCATCCATAAAAATGCAGAACTGAACATGCTTGAACACCGGTTGTTTGTATGGTGCCAGTTGAGCTGTAATATGTTTTAGAATTTGTTCAATCTCTTTTTTGCGCTCAAAAAACAGTTCTTTTAGTTCGTTATTGGCATCAAAACATTCTATGGGTTCGATGTATAAAAAGCGGCCACTCTGACTGTCGTCGTGGACGAATCCGGGCATTTTCTTTTTGTGTTCGGCAATGATTGGAATAACCAAACGCTCGTTCCTGATGGTGATTTCAGTGTCGCCAGCCCAGCCGTTTTTCTTGGCCATCTCAAATTTGGAATGCAGAAGACGTCTGACCTCTTTTTCTTTGGTATTGATTCTTTTGGTAATCTGCCAGAGTTCCGGACTGGCATCCGGACGGAGTTTGCCTTCTTTGTCGAGAATCGAGTTGAGGATTGAAATGGCTGCCTGAAGTTCGGTAAGATTTTCCTGTACCTGTTTTAAGGCAGGGTATTTAAGGATGTCCTGACGGACGATGTTCATGTTGTGCTGAAAGGTCTGCATCGCCAGATAAACCACAAATAGTTCGTCTTCCGGAAGCCAGTGCCCTTCTTTGTCAACAGATTGTAAGATATCACTAATCAGTTCAGGGTCGTCAGGAAATTCGAATATAGCACCCTGAGACAAAAGTTCAGTGGTTTCAGAGATTTGCTGAATGGCCACACGGATGTGCTTCAGGTCTTTCGAAAAACTAAGACGCTCTATGGATCTTTTGCCAGATTCAGTTCTGCATTCTGACATGATGAGCGACTTAACTTTGTCAAAGCCAAGTTTCTCTTCTATATTCTGTGGGTAATTGCTTGTTTTCAAATTGCGTTATTGGTCGTCTGAATTTGCGGCTACCATCTCGCTTATTTTATCAATTGCCTGCTCGTATAATGCTGCGGCAACTTCTGGATGTTCGGCGTAGTAATCGTGACTCTTGATGAAGAGGGTGTCGCTGACTTTGTGTTTTTTCATAATGAATGCCCAGTCTTTCACTTTGTCGCGTGGTGGCGAATTGGTGTTGTTGTATACTGCTGCGTCTGCTATTCTAAGATCAACAATGATGTCTACCATCTTATTTTCCTCTATCACCCAGTCGGGCTTGTCTTTAACTTTAGGACGCGCATCTCTGCAACTCACTGCCATTATCAAAACAAGAAATAAAATTACCTGTCGTTTCATTACTTTTGCAAATATAATGCTTGCAGAAAACATATCGGGAATTAAACAAGAAATAGGCCAAAATGTTCAACTGGTGATTGTCTCTAAATACAGGCAAATATCTGAAATTAAAAAAGCCTACGATACTGGTCACCGTGTTTTTGCTGAAAACAGAGTGCAGTCTTTACTCGAAAGACGTGAACAATTGCCACAGGATATTCAATGGCATCTGATTGGTCACCTGCAAACCAATAAAGTTAAATACATCGCTCCTTTTATTGCCTGTATTCAAAGTGTTGACTCACTGAGTTTGCTGTCTGAAATCAATAAATATGCGGCAAAAAATAATAGAATCATCGATTGTTTACTTCAGATTTTTATCGCAAGCGAGGATACAAAATTCGGATTGAGTGAAGCCGAGTGCTATGAACTTCTGAATTCGGAAACTTATCGCGATATGAAGAATATCAGGATAAGAGGTATGATGGGGATGGCCAGTAATACCAGCGATCTTCATCTGGTGGAAAAAGAATTCAAATCATTGAAAACGTTTTTTGATCAGACGAAAGCTAAATATAATTTTGAACGCTTTGATGTTTTGTCGATGGGGATGAGTGGCGATTATGCGCTGGCAATTCAATGCGGCAGCAATATGATCAGAGTCGGCAGTAAAGTGTTCGAATAGTTATTCGTAACGCAATGCCTCAATTGGGTCGAGCTTAGCGGCCTTTGATGCAGGGTAATAACCGGCAACGAGGCCCACTACAAAGCATACTACAAGCGCCAGAACTATCCATGCCCATGGAACTATAAAGCCTGAATTCATTAACAAAGACACAATATTTCCAAGCATCAGTCCTAGTAGTATTCCTGCCAGTCCCCCAATCTGACAAATCACCGCAGCCTCTGTCAGAAACTGATATTTAATGGTTGAAGGCGTTGCGCCCAGTGCTTTTCTGGTACCAATTTCGCGGGTGCGTTCGGTAACACTCACCAGCATAATATTCATCAGTCCGATAGCAGCACCAATAAGTGTAATCACTGCAACAAAAGAGGCAAATATTTTAACCGACTTTAAATTGTCTTTTAGTTTTTCTGATACAGCATTGCTTTTTACCACACTGAAATTTAATTCACCACCAATCTTAATTCTGCGAATCGCTTTCATCAAACCTTCTGCTTCACTCACCGCTAGGTCCATTTGCTTGATATTAGAAATGGCAACAGAAATATTAAAGGATTTATCTGAGGATAGATACTGACCTTTAGCTTCAGTGTTAGAAATATATGCCATTCGGTCTTCTCCACCCATTCCCATGCTGCTGCCTTTGCTTTTGAGAATGCCAATCACCTGGTATTGCGAATTGCCCATTGATAGTATTTTGCCGACAGCATCTTCTTTATTGAAAAGTGCCATGGCAATGTCTTTTCCAATGATAATATTTTTACTTCCACTATTGGCTTCTGATGCTGTGAAATTACGGCCATAAGTAAGTTCTGTACCACTCACACTCAGATAGTTTTCGTCGATACACAGCACTCTGACATTAGGGTTAGTTTTATTGCTGCCACTTCTGAGAACAGAACTAAAGTTGATGCTGCTGCTGAGTGAAACCGTCGAAGGGATACTAAACTCCTTTTTAAATTGTTTGGCCTGTGCGTAGGTAATGGGAGCGTATTCGATTCTTTTCTCGCCGTGACCGCCACCAAGACGGATAACACCATCGCGGTTGCGGATGTTAAAGGTATTACTGCCCATCTTTGTGAAAGCCTGAGACAAGCCATTCTCAAAACCATCAACCGCTGTCAGCATCCCTACCAGTGCAGAGATACCAATAGCAATGATCAGGCAGGTAATGACAGTCCGCAACATATTATCGCGAATCGAATCTAAAGCTATTTTAACGTTCTGAAGGGTATTCAAAGCAGGTGAAGGAAGATGCAAATAAAACCATTTAAGAACGAAATCCTCACACAAGTTCTACCAAATATATTTATATCGGGATGAATAAGTCGTGGTTCAGAGACAAGTTCATGAAAAGGAGGTCTGAAAAATTTTTTTATTTTTGTGCAATGACAATAAAGTTTCCTAAATTTGCATTCCTTATTTAAAAATAACAGAAATGGATCCATTATTACATGATGTTCTCGAAATTTTAAAATTCATAATTCCTTCACTGGTGGTTCTGGCAGTTTGCTATGTCATTATAAATAAGGTAATGGAGGATCACCAGAACAGATTACAGCTGGAATTGAGAAAACAAAACGCAAGTTTATTGACGCCTTTAAAATTGCAGGCTTACGAGAGAATGATTTTATTCCTCGAAAGAATCAGTCCGCAAATGCTGATCAATAACTACAACGATGGCACCAACACCGCCAGAGGTCTGAAGCACCTGATGGAATCTTCGGTCAATCAGGAGTACATGCATAACCTTTCTCAGCAGATTTACATTTCTAATCAGGCCTGGAATATTATAAAGGTAGTAAAAGAAGAAGTTGTTCAACTGATTCATGAAACCTACGAAAACATGGAAATGGACGCTACAGGTGTAGACTTATCTAAAGCCATTATCGACAAAATGATTTCAGATAATTCGATTCCTACTCATAAAGCCATCGATTTCCTGAAAGCAGAAATTAATTTGTATTTCTGATTACAGCGGTTCTGACAGCTGTTGTTAATAAGCACTTTTAAAAAGCTAATTTAGTTTGGAAAATAAAGATATAAAAAATGACAGCGGTATCGTAATCCGCCAGACTTATGGTCCGGATAACTCTGAGATGCCTGGGAAATTCCCTTTTACAAGAGGTGTAAGAGAAGATATGTACAGAGGCAGATTGTGGACGATGAGGCAATATGCAGGTTTCTCTACAGCTGAAGAATCAAACAAACGTTATCATTATTTATTAAGTCAGGGTACCATGGGTTTATCTGTGGCCTTCGATTTACCAACTCAGATTGGTTACGATAGTTCACACGATTTTGCCGAAGGTGAAGTAGGGAAGGTAGGCGTTGCGATTGATTCACTGAAAGATTTTGAAACTTTGTTTGATGGTATTAAGCTGGAGGATATCACCACGAGCATGACCATCAATGCAACGGCTTCAACACTTCTTGCGATGTATATCGCGCTGGCTAAAAAGCAGGGTGCTGATCTGAAGAAAATATCAGGAACAATTCAAAATGATATATTAAAAGAGTATGCTGCAAGAGGAACATATATTTATCCTCCAAAATCCAGCATGCGCCTGATTACCGATATTTTTGAATATTGCAGTAAAGAAGTACCTAAGTGGAATACCATTTCAATTTCTGGTTATCACATCAGAGAAGCGGGTAGCACTGCGGCACAAGAGCTGGCATTTACACTGGCAAACGGAAAAGCTTACGTAGAAGCGGCTCAGGAAAAAGGGTTAGACATTAATGTTTTTGCTAAACGTTTATCTTTCTTCTTTAATGCACACAACAATATTTTCGAAGAAGTTGCCAAGTTCAGAGCCGCCAGAAGAATGTGGGCCAATATCACCAGGCAATTAGGTGCTACAGATCCTCAGGCGCAGATGTTAAGATTCCACACCCAGACTGGTGGATCTACTTTAACTGCTCAGCAACCAGAAAACAATATTATAAGAGTAACTTTACAGGCATTGTCTGCTGTGATGGGAGGAACTCAGAGTTTACACACCAATGGTTTTGATGAAGCACTGAGTCTTCCGACAGAAAACGCCGCTAGGATTGCATTGCGTACCCAGCAGATTATTGGTTTCGAAAGTGGCGTGACACAAACTGTTGATCCGCTGGGAGGAAGTTATTATGTGGAAGCATTAACAGACGAAATAGAAAAGCTTGCTCAGCACTATATAGATACAATTGACGCTATGGGTGGAAGTGTAGCAGCTATAGAGCAGGGTTACATGCAAAATGAAATTGCAAAGAGTGCATATACCTATCAGAAAGAGATTGAGAATAACACTAAAGTAATTGTTGGAGTTAATAAGTTCACTCAGAAAGAAGGAGAGGCACAACCAGTATTTAAAATCGACGACAGCATCAGAAAGATACAGATGCAAAAACTGGATCAGTTAAAATCTGAACGCAATAGTGCAGAAGTAGAGAATAATCTGAGATTATTAAAAGAAGCAGCAGAAGGGAAAGACAATCTGATGCCTTATATTATAACTTGTGTAGAATCGTATGCAACACTGGGTGAAATTGCCGATGTGTTGAGAAATGTGTTCGGCGAATACAGGGGATAAAAAATTTATATTATTTTTTTTAAAAAATTACTGGAAGGCATAATTGTTTTTTAACGGTAATTTTATGTAGGCTTAATCGTAAAATGGCATATTGAATCCGGCCTAAGGTTATCCAAAAATAATTAACAATCAAG
>JBJTNS010000105.1:0-4425 GCA_046074245.1 Chitinophagaceae bacterium
TCGGTTTGTTGTTGCTGAAGTGAAGGTACGGCACCATCCATGTTTTCTACCGGAATAAAATTGGATTGTTCTATCTTTTTACCACGCACTTCGGCATCAATAAGAGCCATAAGGTGACTCCCACTACCAAAGCGACTTATAGCGTATTTTCGACCATCACATTGCCCGATGTTATCCAAGCTAGAATCATTGCCGGTATGAATGCCCCAAATGAGTGGAGACGTAATATATTGCTTGACAATTTTAGCGTCCAAACCATTGATAATAGCAGACACCGCACCTTCTGTGAGCAGCACTGCCATATCAAGTTTACCCGATTTCAAATCGGCCACCATGGCGCCAGTACCAGCGCTATAAAACGTCCAATCGAGATGAATTCCTTTGCGTTCAAACAAGCCAAATTCACGGGCCAGTTGCCATGGAAGATTAAAATGTTCGGGAACGCCACCAATACGAATAGTAAGCATAATAATGACTCAACAAACTTACTTCCAAATTGTTGTGCAAAAAAGGTAATCTTAATCAGGTATTTATTGCATGAGATAATTGTTTGCCAAACAATATAAGTAATCCACTGATTACCAGAAGGCATTAAAACAATTCACACAAACACGACCGTAGGGGCGACAGGCGCTTTGTTTTTTTTACAATTTACTTTTTACTTACACTGAAAACACTTATCTTTGCAGCCCTTAAAATAAATTTTTAATAAAAACGTATGAGTTTAGTCAATTATGAATCTGCAATCATACTAACACCCGTACTGTCTGAGGCTCAAATGCAAGAAGCCGTAAAAACCTACAGACAGTTGGTTGCAGAACACGGAGGCGTTATGGTGGCTGAGAACAACTGGGGTCTCACCAAACTAGCGTATCCGATCAAGAAAAAATCCACAGGCTTCTATCACTTCTTTGAGTTTCAGGCAAAACCTGAGTTCATTGCACAACTTGAAACGCTTTACCGCAGGGATGAGCGCATTTTAAGATTCTTAAACACCAAATTAGACAAGCACGCTGTCATCTTCAACGAAAGAAAGAAGAAAGGCGAAATCGCACCAGCAGCTAAAATCGTAAGGGAGGACGCAAAAGTATGAGCAAACCAGCACAAGACAATTTCAACTTCAACAGCCAGGCAAACGCCCAGGTAATTAAGAAAAAATATTGCCGTTTCAAAAAACACAATATTAAATATGTTGATTACAAAGACGCAAACTTCTTATTGAAGTTTATGAACGAACAAGGAAAGATTCTTCCTGGTAGAATCACAGGCACATCCGACAAATACCAACGTAAAGTGGCTACCGCAGTTAAACGTGCGCGTTTCATGGCTATTTTACCTTACGTTGCTGACGGTTTAAAATAATTAAAAAGGAGGAACAACAATGTCAAACATGAAATTAATTCTTACCCAGGACGTTAGAAGTCTTGGTCATAAAGACGATGTGGTTAGCGTACGTCCAGGTTATGGTCGTAACTACCTGATCCCGCAAGGTATGGCTAAAATGGCTACTGAATCTGCTCTTAAAATGTTAGCAGAAGACGTTAAGCAAAGAGCCTTCAAACAAGATAAAATCAAAAAAGATGCTGAAGCAATGGCAGTGAAACTGGAAGGTGTAACTGTTACTATTAAAGCTAAAACCGGTACCAGCGGTAAAATCTTTGGTGCGGTTACTGCGCTTCAGGTAGCTAATACACTGAAAGAACAAGGTATCGAAGTTGACAGAAGAAAAATCGTTCTGTCTGAAGATCCTAAAGTTTTAGGTAGCTACACTGCAATTATCAATCTTCACAAAGAGGTTTCTAAAGAAATCGCTATTGAAGTGGTAGCTGAATAATCAGTACTCTGAATATATTTTTTAAAAAAGGGATGAAATAAATTCATCCCTTTTTTCATTGTATATGGGCAATCACTATATTCGTATTTTATTTCCCAAACAATGACAAGACAATCGATGAAAACGCTATTAGCCTTTGTATTTACTCTGTGTGTTTTTGCTCTTTCTGCTCAAACAAACAAACAAAAAGGTCTGCTCTGGCAAATAACGGGCAATGGCCTGAAAAAACCAAGCTATGTTTACGGTACTATGCACGTCAGTCAGAAAATCGCATTCCACCTCGGCGATTCATTCTATCTGGCGCTCTCTAAAAGTGATGTGGTGGCGCTCGAGCAAGATCTCGACAGCGTAATTCACCGCTGGATCACTGAATCTGATTTTGACAATCCTGAAGATGCTGAAAAAGTATATCCCCGCAGCGATTACCAATACCTCAGTCTCTACAATTTCACCCTCAGCAGCTACAACAAAGAACTTATTGAACGCAAACTAAGCGCCGAAGTAAGAGAGGTTAACTACCTGCTGCAACGTGGTGAACAAGACGACTTCGAAGAAGATGCCTGGCTGGATCTATACATCTATCAAATCGCAAAAAAACTTGGCAAAGGCTTTACTGGTGTAGAGGGCTACGAAGAGAGCAGAGACCTGGTGAAGAAATCTCAGAAAGAACCTAAAGACAGTAAAAAGAAAAAGCCAAGAAAATACAATTACAAACTCCGTCAGCAAATTGCTGAATCATACCGCAAAGGTGATATCTATATGATAGACTCTATCGACCGTATGACAGAAAGCGAACACTACCTGGAGTATATGCTCTATAAACGCAATGCGAATATGGTGCGCCGTATGGATTCTATTATGCGCCTGGGAAAAACCATGTTCACCGGCGTTGGATGTTCGCACCTGCCTGGTACTAAAGGTGTCCTACAAATGCTGATTGATAAAGGCTATAAAGTTCGTCCCGTTCAAAGTATCGCTCTCGAAAAAAGTAAGATGGCGAAAAAGTACGAAGACATGAAACTGAAACACACCTACTCTACCTATAGCTCTGAGGATGGATTGATTTCTGCAAGTCTGCCAACACGCTTAACTAAAGTTAACGATAACAGCTTCTACTCTTCCTACCTGAGTCCGGATCTCGCCAACGGCTACTACTACCAAATTGAAAAGCTAACCTGTAACACCATTTTCTCTGGCAAAACCCCTGAGGATATTTTACTGGTAATTGATACCATGATCTTTGAGAACATTCCTGGTGAAATTCGCGCTAAACGCCCGATATTCTCCAATGGTTTTGAAGGCATGGAGGTTTTAACAGAATTAAAAACCGGCGACCTAAACCGTTTCCAGATTCTAGCCTCTCCCTTCAATGTTTATATCATCCGTCTCTCCGGGAAAAAAGATTTTGCTCTGAGCTCTGATGCCAACAATTTCTTTAAGTCGATTCAGATCCGCGAGGGCAATGCTTCAACATGGAGAAAAATCAACAGTCCTGACAGCGTCTTCAGTCTCGAGCTGCCCAGCAACGACAAAGCTGAAAAACTGACCGCACCATACAAAGCCGACCCATCTTTCGAACATCTGGTATACGAAAAAAACTCGGGTCATACTTACCTCATCAAACAAGAAGACCTTTTAAATCAGGGATACCTGGAAGAAGATACTTTCGAACTGGATGTAATGGCTGAAAGTTTTGCCAAAACCGATGATTTCAAAATTCTATCAAAGAAACATTTTAACTGGCAGGGTTATTATGCCATGGATGCTGAATTCGAAAACAAAAACGCCGACAAACTGATGGCGCGTTTTGTTATCTGCGGTACCCGTTACATTATGTTCCTGATGAAACCCAATGGAGAGGGTGGCGATTTCAACGACCGCTTCTTTACATCAGTTAAATTTAATGGTAAACCCAGCTATCAGTTCTTCGAATACAAAGACACCAGCTTGTTTTATAAAGTGCAAACCCCTGTGATGCCAATTCTTACCAAGAAAGCTCCAAGTTATTCGTATTACTATGGTGGAGATGATGAAGAAGAGGACGATAAAAAGGAAAACAAATACATTGGCAACTATAAGGAAGTATACTACAAGACTGCTAACGCCAACGAGTTTATTACAGTGTCTTATTACAAATATGGTTACTACGAAAATCAGAGTCGCAACAAAACTGACTACTTTAAGAACTGGGAAAAAACTGGTTCCTTAAAATTACTGAGCAAACAAACCGGCAATAGAAAGGGCGTCGACTATACTATTTTCACCTACAGCGACACCAATACTACCCGTCAGATTAAAGTGATGCACATGCTTCATGGTCAGGTTAAATACAATGTTGAAGCCTATATGGATACCGTTTCTGGCAACAGCGACTTCGTAAACACCTTCTTTAATACTTTTGATATAAGTGATACACTTATATATGATGACATCTTTAAAACGAAAGGAGAACGCTTTTTCGCCGACTTCACGAGCAAAGACAGTATCACCAGAAAAGCGGCTATCAAGAATTTCAATCAGGTTAATTTCACCAAACACGACGTAAAAAACCTATGTAATGTCATCGATTCTATCAATATGAAAGGTGATGC
>JBJTNS010000106.1:0-10952 GCA_046074245.1 Chitinophagaceae bacterium
CTGCTTTCCTTAATAGTTCCTATTTTCATTTGAGGCAAATGTAGGGATTATTTTAGGAAATAGGAAATAGGCATGGGGAAATTGGGACAAGGAACAGGGACTAGTAACAGGGACATGTAACAGGGACAAGGATTTAGGAAATAGGATTTAGGAAATAGGGATTTGTCCTGGCGCCACTGTGGCTGGGCTGACCAGTCTTCAGCGATCTATCATGGTTTCTGCAGCATCGCTGTTGCGTTAAGATCTTCGTACCTCTATAATAGGATGAATCGATACATTAAAATAACATTAAATGCAAGCAGATCATCTTGTATCAGCGGCGCTGCTTGTTTAACGGGACAATCACACAAACATCGTATACGATCATCTTTGAAAGAGATTTTTTTTAATTTCACTTTATTAACTACTTTTGCAGCACTTTTCGAAAAAATAATAATATTATGATCATAGGCGTTCCAAAAGAGATTAAAAACAATGAGAACCGCGTGGCGGTAACTCCAGCAGGTGTTGCTGAGTTTGTAAAACATGGCCACACAATTTACGTTCAGGCATCTGCCGGTAACGGAAGTGGTTTTTCTGACGAAGAATATGCAGAAGCAGGTGCAAAATTATTACCTACAATTGAAGAGGTATATGCAATTGCAGACATGATTGTAAAAGTGAAAGAGCCAATTGAGAGCGAATACAAACTCATTAAGAAAGACCAGTTATTATTCACTTACTTCCACTTTGCAAGTCACGAGCCACTTACCAACGCTATGATAGAAAGTGGTGCCATTTGTTTAGCGTACGAAACAGTAGAGAAAGCTGACAGATCATTACCATTATTAGTTCCAATGAGTGAAGTTGCGGGCAGAATGAGTATTCAGGAAGGTGCTAAATATTTAGAGAAACCATTGGGTGGACGTGGTATCTTATTAGGTGGCGTACCAGGTGTTAAGCCAGCTGATGTAGTGGTATTAGGTGGTGGTATAGTAGGTACACAGGCAGCGAAGATGGCTGCAGGTTTAGGTGCTAAAGTTACCATCATGGATATTTCTATTCCAAGACTTCGTCAGTTAGACGATATCATGCCAGCGAACGTACAGACATTGTACAGCAACAGCTATAATATCAGAGAGGCCATTAAACATGCTGATTTAGTAATCGGTGGTGTATTGATTCCTGGAGCAAAAGCACCGCATCTGATTACCAGAGATATGTTGAAATACATGAAAAAAGGTTCTGTATTAGTAGACGTAGCGGTAGACCAGGGGGGATGTTTTGAAACCACGAAAGCAACCACGCATGCTGAACCTACTTATGTCATCGACGATGTGATTCACTACTGTGTAGCGAACATGCCGGGTGCAGTGCCATACACTTCAACTTTGGCATTAACCAACGCAACATTACCATACGCATTAATGCTGGCAAACAAAGGAGGGAAAGATGCATGTAAAGGCAACGCCGAGCTATTATTAGGCTTAAACGTTGTTAATGGTAAAGTAGTATACAAAGGCGTATCAGAAGCCTTCAATCTGCCATACACTCCAGTAGAGCAGGTATTATAATCCGATTTATCACAATATAAATATAAGAATCCCTGGCTTTCAACGGCCGGGGATTTTTTTTGGCATGACTGGTAATAAGATTGAGACCCAACGTATAGCCGTCGGACCCACGGTCCACGGTAAGAGTCGGACCCACGGTTCCTGAGCCACGTCGAAGGACGGTCCAAGGTATAGGACGGTCCACGGTAAAGATCCCCTACAACTCTATCAGATGCTCTGTATCATCCTCTGTACTATCATCACTGTATCTGAAATATAAGGTGCTCATAGCCGAAACAAAATAAGTAACGAAAAGTATGCTCATTATCAATGATGAAATCTGCTGACCAATGAAACTGCCAACACTTAACTCTGTTGAATCAGACGATGACAAGAGTCCGCCCAGTATAATTGCAAAAATGATTAATAACAATAATGAAAGTATGCTTAGCAATAATAACATGCCTCCACGCTTCCAGGTAATGCGGCTCAAACTAAATGCAATGGCCTGAACTGTTCCCATTTCGCCGTGAACTATGGCAGGAATGGCAATAGAGAAACGCAGTAAAAATGCCAGTACTACAAAAAAGCCAATAAAGCCTACAAATACTGCCAGAATACTTGAAACTGTTGAGAGCAGATAAAAGATCAGTCCGAATATCAATGTTACAGAAATCTGTATCAGGACATATAAAATAAAAAATGCGGCAATTTTTATCACTTTGCCAGAAAATGATTCGCGAAGTGCACTGAAAACTCTGGTGCTGCCGGTGCGAATTTCGTTATTACTCAAGGTCAGATAGAAATTACACGCCCACGAATAGACCAAAATAACGACGATAAACAAGGGTAATACCAAAGCCATCTGCATATTGCTGAATTGTGCAGTGTATGCCGCAGATATTGCTTCAATGTCCTGCTGGTTTTCAACGATTGTTCTTTGCAGGTTGTGCATGTCCTGCTGATAGGTGAAGAACTCTGTTGCTCCATATCCCATGGCCAGTAAAGTTAAAGGCGTAACAATAAAAAGAAGGATCAAACCAATGAGGATGGTAGCCACAAACGAACCCGGAAGGATGCGTCTGTATAACTTAAAAGATGCCTGAAATGCCTGATCTCTGAAGGATAGTAAATAGTCTTTCATAAGTCAATTTTAGAGGATGTTTTTCAATTCAGCAAATTTTTTAGATTTTATTTAGCAGATATTAGACTATTTTTGCATCTTTTATGATTAAAGGGAAAAAAATAGTGGTCGTGCTACCAGCATATAACGCTGCAGCGACACTCGAAAAAACCTATAATGAAATACCTTTTGATATCGTTGATGAAGTGGTATTGGTGGATGATAACAGCAGAGACGAAACCATTTTAAAGGCTCAGGAGCTTGGTATCAAACACATCGTTAAACACGAAATTAACCGTGGCTATGGTGGTAACCAGAAATCTTGCTACACGAAAGCTCTTGCCATAGGTGCCGACATAATTGTCATGTTACACCCCGATTATCAGTATACACCAAAGCTAATTGAGAGTATGTCTTACATGATTGCTAACGATGTATATCCTGTTTCTTTTGGTAGTCGTATTCTTGGCAAAGGCGCACTTAAAGGTGGTATGCCGATGTACAAATATATTGCTAATCGTATGCTGACTTTGTTTCAGAATATTTTAATGGGTCAGAAATTGTCTGAATACCATACCGGTTACAGAGCGTTCGATAAACAGATTTTTGATAAAATAAACATTGAAGCGAATTCGGATGATTTCATTTTCGATAATCAGATGATTGCACAGATATTTTATGCGGGCTTTGAAATAGGAGAGGTAACCTGCCCAACCAAGTATTTTGATGAAGCAAGTTCTATTAATTTCAAGCGCAGCAGTATCTATGGTCTGGGTGTCATTAAAGTGTCCATCCAGTACCGTTTGCAGAAATGGGGCTTTAAGTTTAAGATTTTTGCCTGATCTTATTTGCAGTAACTAAGCAAATAGGCTTCTGTATCTTTGCAACCTAATTCTTTTGATTTACGCCAGTCGGCACAAGCTTCTGACTGCATTTTTAAGTTGTTGTAAGCAACACCTCTCAGCATCAGAAGTAAGCCAAGATTATCGTAATCTTTGTCTAATGCTTTAGTAAAGTTTAAAATGGCATTTTCATTTTGTGATAACTGAAGTTCACAGAAGGCGATATTGAAAAACAATTCAGGATTGTTTTTGTCGCTTTGCTGCAATTGCTGGTATTCTGATACAGCATCTTCGTATTGAAGGTTAGACACCATGGCATCTGCACGGTTCATACGGGCATCGCGATTGCCAGGTGAATTGAGTAAAATGTTGTTGTATGCATCTATTGCTAAGGCAAACTTCTGAGCATCGTAATAGATATTGCCTTTCATCATATATAAAGTAGTGTCGTTAGGTGTAATTCTGAAACATTCGTTAATGTCTTCGACTGCACTATTGAATAAGCCTGCTTCGGCATAAGCCAGGGCTCTCGATTTTAATACCGCTACATCGTTGGGCGCTATATCCAGGTATTTGCTGTAATATGAAATAGCTCCCATATAGTCTTGCATCTCTTCCATTAACAAGGCCAGATTTTTATAAACTTTGTATTCACCTGGTTTGCGCGAAGCAAACAGAAGGAAATCGGATTCAGCAAATGTGTAATTTTTGAGGGCGTGATGGGCAAGGCCGCGATTGAAATAGGTGTCGTATAAAGTGGTGTCCAGTAATATGGCCTGATTAAAATCGACCATCGCTATATTGGGCTTTCCTGTCATCAGATAGCAGGTACCTCGCTGGAAATAGGTTAAACCTGACTTTGGATTTTCGTTCAGGCAGTTGGTGAAAACGACTATTGCATCGCTGTAAGAGCCGGCTTTCATTTTATTGATGCCATCGTCAAACCCATTGCAGGGCGTTTGTGCGCCGATGTTAAGAACAGTTAGTAAAGTTGTGAAAGCGAGTATTATAAATCGTGGTATAATCATACTGAAATTCAAAAATACAAGTAAAAAATTTGATTATTGGCAATAAGATTTCTACTATTGTGGAATGATTACAATAAAGGTGGTCTTGAGTCCGGCCCTCCTTCATCTTACCAAAGTAAAAGATACGAATGTCGTAGTAATTGATATACTGAGAGCCACTTCTACGATTTGCACTGCTATTCACCATGGCGCTCTTGCCGTTAAAGCTGTGGCATCACCCGCTGAGACACTCAATCTTAAATCTGAAAATTATCTGACTGCTGCAGAGCGCGACGGACAGAAACTAGAGGGTTTTGATATGGGCAATTCTCCTTTCGAATGTATGGATGGAAGGGTAGAAGGTAAGAAAATTGCACTGACTACTACTAACGGAACTAAATGTATAGAAGCTGTAGCGAATGCTGGTGCCAGAAATGTGTTTGCCGGCAGTTTTCTCAATCTTAATGCCATGGCCGATTTTCTGGCGAAAGATGGCGCTCCTGTGGTGATGCTTTGTGCTGGCTGGAAAGATAGTTTTAATCTGGAAGATACTCTGTTTGCTGGAGCTTTAATAGAAGCTGTTTCTGAACGCAGCGAAACTTTTATAGATTGCGATGCAGCGCTGATGGCAGAGGATTTATACAAAATTGCCAAATCAGATTTGGTCGGATATCTAAAAAAATCATCCCATTACCGACGCTTATCTCACCTCCATCACGAGGAGGATATGGTGTATTGTCTTCAACATTCTGTTTTTGAAACTATTACGGGACTTGTGGAAACAGAGATGAAAAAAATTTAAAAAATTCATTTTTTTCAGGGGTTTTTAAATTACATTTGACGCATAAATCATTATTTCGTTATGAAAAAACTTATACTTTCATTAGTTACATTTATTGCTGTATCGGTGGCATCAGCACAGTATTACTATGCACCGTACATCAACGCCGGTAAGAATCCTGGCAACTTAAACAAAGATGCCGAGTATCCGGTAGGTGGTGGTATTTCTGCAGGATGGACAAACATCCTGGCTGGTAATCAGGCTTCTCCAGCTTGGTCAAGCCGTCAGAAATTACCTTTTACTTTCAATTTCAATGGTACAGACGTAGATTCATTCTACGTATCATCTTCTGGTGTTGTAACCTTCTCAAGAACTGTAGGTACAGCTCCGGCTTATGCTAATAACGTTTTGCCTGATGCTTCTATTCCTGATAATTCAGCTTGTATCAGAGGTATCTTAACCGCTGGTAGCAACTCTGCTTATGCTAACATCGTTACCAAAACTTTCGGTACTGCAGGTAGCCGTCAGTTCTACATTACTTTCAGTGCATACAACGAACTGAACCTTGGTGCAGCTGCTTACCTTTGGGTATCTATCATGTTAGAAGAAGGTTCAAACAATATTTACTTCATCGATCAACGTAAATATCCTACTACTGCTACTAAATTAACTATTGGTGTTCAAACTAACTCAACTACAGCTTACATGGTGAGTGGTTCTCCAAACGTTAACTTAACTGCTACTTCTTCTGCTGCAGAAGGTGATAACAGCTACTACAGATTTATTCAGGGTACTCAACCAGCATACAACGCTGAAGGTGTTACTAACACTACTCCAGATTACCTGGCTCTAACTCAATTGCCTTTCACTATTAAAGGTGTATTCAAAAACTTAGGTACTTCTACCATCACTTCATGTGATATCAACTACAGCATCAACGGTGGCGCTACTGTTACTGCTCCTGCTACTGTTAATATCGCTCAGTATGCTACTGCTACTGTAACTTCTACTGCTACCTGGACAGCTTCTGCTACCGGTACTTACACTGTAGATGTTTGGTTAAGCAATATCAATGGTAACGCCGATGGTGATATGACCAACGATAAAGCTTCTAAAACTGTTAGCGTTGTTGACGATTACGTAGTAAGAATGCCATTACACGAAGTATTCACTTCTTCTACCTGCGGTCCTTGTGTTGCTGGTAACAAAAACACCGACGAAAACATTTTCCCGTTATACCCTGATCAGTTTGCTGTAATCAAATACCAGATGAGCTGGCCTGGAACTGGCGACCCATACACTACTGCTGAAGGTAACGTTCGCAGAACTTTATATGGTGTAAACGCTATCCCTAACATGCAGGTTGATGGTGGCTGGAATGGTAATGCTTCTTCTTACACAACTGCTTTATTCGATCAGTTCAAGTCTAAGCCTTCTTTCATTAAAATTGAATCTACTCACGTTATTAACTTCAAAAAAGTAACTGTAGATGTTAAAGTAACTCCATTGGCAGATTACAACAATGCTAACATGAAAGTATTTGTTGCTATCCTCGAGAAAAAGACTGAAAACAACGTTAAAACTAACGGTGAGACTGAATTCCACCACGTTTTAAAGAAAATGTTACCAGATGCTAGTGGTACTGCTTTAGGTGCTGTTACTAAAAACACTCCTAAAACTTTCCCTACTTTTGTATACAACCAACCAGGTAAATACAGACTTCCTACAGATGGTCAGACTGCTAATATCATCAACCTTGCAACTGAACACTCTATCGAAGAGTTACAGGATTGTGAAGTTGTGGTATTCATCCAGGACTTAGTAACTAAAGAAGTATTCCAGGCTGCTAACTCAGTTGGTACAGTATTGTCAGTTGACGATATCAACGCTACTGAAGATGTAATCGCAGTATTCCCTAACCCAAGTAAAGGTGTTTCAACTATCCGTTTCAACTTAAACAACACCAATGGTGTGGTAGTTAACGTATACAATACCTTAGGTCAGGTTGTTAAATCTTTCGACGCTTCTCAGTTAAACAACGGTTCTAACAACTTAAGTATCGATACTGAAGCTTTCGCTTCTGGTATCTACACTGTTAAAGTTGAAGGTAACGGTTTCACCGCTACTCAGAAATTTGTTGTTGAATAATAGATTGTAATCAACAAGTCAAAAAAAGGAGCGAATCAGCAGATTCGCTCCTTTTTTTTTGAAATGTCATTAATATTCAGTAATATTGATGTTTAAATTTATAATAGAATGAAAAAAGTATCTTATTTAGTCCTTGCAGCTGTTGCTGTTACATCTGTTTTCACAGCATGTAAAAAAACAGAAGAAACACCTGCTTCAAACACTGTTAATGTTGTTCAGGTTCAGAATGCTCTGGTAGTTGAACCTACTGCTACCTGGTGCGGTCCGTGCGGTACCTATGGTAAACCTGCTACCGATCTTGCTATCCAAGGTAATCCTAAAGCTATTGCTATATACGCTCACCTTAAAGCGCCAGCTTCTGATTTTGCTTCTCAGTTAGGTCAGGACTTAGCAGTTATGTACGGTGCAGCTAATGCAACTGGTACTTCATACAGCATTCCAAAATTAGCCGTTGGTAACAACGTAACTGGTGCTTACCAGGATGTTAACTACACTGCTAACATTTTAAAAGGTTGGATCAATACCCTTACTGCTGGTGTATCTAAAGTTAATACCAAAATTGATGCTTCTATCAGTGGTACTACTTTAACAGTTAAAACAAATACCAAATTCTTCGATAAAGGTGACGATAGCTTTACCTACAAAATTGCTCTTTACCTGACTGAAGATGGTATCTCTAACAGACAATACATGTCTGCCAGCGGTAGTTACCAAACTATCACTCACGACCACGTTTCACGTGCTCTAATCTCTGGTTCTGCTACAGGTGATAACCTTTTAGCTTCTGGCTTACCAACTTCTGGTCAGATCGTTGCTAAAGAATACAGCCTGAACCTTGATGCAGCCTGGAACAAAGCTAATCTTTCTGTTATCGCAGTTATCTGGAAACAAAAAGGTACAGCTCTTACTTTCGTTAACGTAGATAAAGTGGATTTATAATCCATATTCTAATACATTCGAAAATCCCGACCAGGCCTGGTCGGGATTTTTTTTTGTCATAAATCCTCAATATCTGCTGTCAGATAAAACTTTGTTACACCGAATTTTGTATAATTGTAATAACGAATGAAAAAGACTCTACTCGCTCTGCTTACTTTTTTCAGTATTTCTTTGTCTGTGATAGCCCAAAATTACTATCACCTGCGCAGTGATGGTAACCTCCCTAACGGTTATTACCTGGATAAAATTTATGAGAGCTCTAAACGTATTCTACTCAATGAACCCAATAACGAATCAATGTCTGTCATAGACAGGCTGCCATTTGATTTTAATTTCTATGGAAATACCTACAGATCATATAGAGTGAGTGATAATGGTTATCTAAGCTTTGATACTCTTTCAATTTCTTCGCAAAAGCCAGGCAATACCTATCCTGCAAATAGTATCATTCCATTTTGGAAGGACTTTAAACTGCAGAAATTACCTGCTCCTAACGAAGGGGTCGGAATACAGGTTTTCTCTTATACCGACGGAGTTGCTCCCAACCGGAAACATATCGTTCAATGGTTCGGCATAAGTCTGGCCAGCGACAATTTTACCGGTCCCATTACCAATGCCAGTATCTATGCTTTCGCAATCATTTTTCATGAAGGTAATGAAGGTCGCTTTGATCTTGTCTATACCCCTTATGGCGATAAATCACAGAAAGCTGTTATTGGCTGCACGAATGCCGATAATTCTTCTTCAAAACTTTTAAATGATTCTCTCTCGAATCTCCCTTTCCAGTTTTCTTTCGATAAGAATAAATTTATGGTTTATCAGTTTATCTATGGTTCCCAGCCTGATTACGATCTAAGTATCAAAAATCTTAATGTTGCTTCTATTTATCCTGTCAATGCCATTGTTAATTTTTCGGGAACCCTCAGTAATAACGGCACTCAAACCATCAATGATTTTAAACTGAATTATTCCATCAATCAGGGAGATACCATTTCTTTCGATATTAATGGTCAAAACCTTTTGCCTAATGGCGAGGGTGTCATGACATTCTCTCACCCTCTGTCGTGGACATCTGGTGCTGCTGGCAGCCTAAACAACGTTAATTTTTTTCTGTCTCACCCCAACGGTATGATGGATGAAGATTCTGCCAACAGCCATTATGCTAAAACAGTGCTCAGAAATACCAATAACTATACAGCCCCACGCCGTATTTTGTTCGAAGAAGGTACTGGTGCATGGTGTGGTTATTGCCCGGAAGCTCACCTGATTCTCTCAGAAGCTAAATCTACCTATGGCGATAAAGTTATTCCGGTAAGTTACCATTTTGACGATAGTATGACTACCCCTTCTGGTGATATCTTCCTGAGTAATTACTTCAGTAGCTATCCCGATGCTATGCTGGATAGAAAAGTAATGCTTGGCAGTAATAATACCTGGCTGAGTGAACTTGCTGCCAGACTGAACGGAAATGCACCAGTGGAAATAAGCATCGATATGAAGTCGTTTAATGTGCAAACTCGCGAAATATCATACCGTGTGCGCGCTCGATTCAGCGATTACTGGTATGGCAATCTCACACTCGGTAGTATCGTTACCGAAGATAAGGTAAGAGGTAATGCACTGGCCAATATATGGAGCCAGAATAACTATTATTCTCAGTTTCATAATGGTGGTGTTGGTGGCGCGTCTCACCCTCTCTACAACGAAAAGGAATACATGGATGGCTATGTTCATAAAAGTGTCGTAAAAGCTATGCCAGGGGGTGTTTGGGGTATGCCTGGAATCCTGCCTCAGTATATCACTCCTAATTCAGAGTTTTCTCAAACATTTACCTATATACTTCCGGAAGCTGCTTTCGTTAATTATACCATCGATAACAATACCCAATATTGCTCTACCATCGATGCTCCGGGTCAGAACGAAGGTCGCAATATTCCTGCAAATATCAATCTGGTTGCTTATGTGGCCGAAAATGATTCTGATGTCTATAAACGCGCTGTCATCAATGCGGGTGAAGTGAAGTTGTGGAATTTGAGTTCTATTAATTCTCTGGTTAATTCTGCTCATTTAAATGTTTATCCTAATCCTGCTGATAATCAGATAACACTTGGTTTTAATTCAATCAGTGAGGGGGCTGTTACTTTAACTGTTTCAGATTTAAATGGTAAAATATTACTCTCTGATCGGTTTGAAAATTTGTCTGCCGGACCAACCATGCTTTATGCAGATATCTCGCAGCTGCCATCTGGAATTTATAGTGTGCAGGTAAAATCTGATACTCAGCTTTTCACCAATCAACTCATTAAACAATAACAAAAAAGCCCCTTTAGGGGCTTTTTTTATCTAAACAAGGTAACCGTGCCTTCGTATTGGTAAGCCTTTCCGTCATAAGCCGTAACGGATATCTTCCAGACATAGACATTTTGATGAGAAACTTCTCCTTTATAGGTACCATCCCATCCGGCATACTTATCATCGGTCTCCCATAGTTTCTCACCCCATCTGTTGTAGAGTTCGATATGGAAGGTTTTCTCGCCGTTTACAACTGCTCTGAAGACGTTGTTGGTTTTCGGACCAGTG
>JBJTNS010000107.1:0-3310 GCA_046074245.1 Chitinophagaceae bacterium
AAAACATAACCCATTTTTATACCGCAGGTAAGGGCCAGGGGTGTATCTTCGTAATTCCAGAAGCCGAAAACGGTTGGTGTATTCTGTGGCGAAATGGAATAAAAAGCTTCTTTTTCTTTATCATTCGACGTGATATAGGCGCCCAATCCAAACATATACTCGAGGGCAAACCTTTTATACAAAACAAACTGCTTCCCTAGTCCGATAAAAACCGTGGCATGCGGATTATTCATGCGTTCTTCAACAGCCATATACTTACCTGGTGCAATCAGCACAGATCGTTCTTCTACAAAATTCACAAATCCCAGACTGCTGCTTAACTGAACAAAAGAGCCATCCAGAACCTGAGAGCCAGGATGACTGATGTATTTTCTAAAAGCCATAGAGGCGGCATAACCTTTCGGTTGGTTCATTTCAAACTGCGTTACCGGGAAAGTACCGAACGACTCGACGCCGAAAACCAGACTACTCCTATTGAGTTTAGAGCTCAGGCCCAGTTCGTAATTCAGAACCAGTCGTCCGCCTATCATAGGAAACAAATTGACTTTAATAATTTCGTTATGCACCTTTTCTGAAGTCGCCTCCGGCGCCTCCGTTTTGTCTGCCTCAGATGCGATTGCAGAGTCTGCAGACTGGGCACTAAGAGAAAGCGACGTGATCAATACCAGAAAGAGAAAAAGTAAGTGCTTCATTATTTCAAAGTTATAAAAAAAATCGGATTTTCCAACCTTCCAGGTTGTACAACCTGGAAGCTTGTCATTTTTCCCAAACGGCTTTCCCCGCGCTATCACTCATACTTTTCAAAAAACGATAAAACGTTTAACGACCTTCCAGGTTGGAGACCTGGAAGGTGCAGCACCTGGAAGGTTGTACAATCTTGCCATTCTAAAATTTTTTCAAAAAAAATCCCCGGAGCTTTTTACTCCGGGGATCTTCTATAATTCCGTCTCTTGATTAGTAGCCCATGCCGCCCATGTCTGGTGCGCCATGTGCATGTGGAGCTTCTTTTTCTTTGATCTCAACCAATGCACACTCGGTAGTTAAAATCATGCCCGCTACTGAAGCTGCATTCTCTAAAGCTACACGACTTACTTTAGTAGGATCGATGACACCCGACTTAATCAGATTCTCGACTGCTCTGTACGCGCATTGTATCCGAAATCGTCTTTGCCTTCTTTTACTTTCTGTACGATGATAGAACCTTCGCCTCCTGCATTAGCAATGATCTGACGTAATGGCTCTTCAAGTGCACGTTTTACAATAGCAATACCTGTATGCTCATCGTCGTTGTCGCCTTTTAATTGCTCTAAAGCTTCAACGGCTCTGATGTATGCAATACCACCACCAGGAACGATACCTTCTTCGACAGCCGCTCTGGTTGCATGCAACGCATCGTCTACTCTGTCTTTCTTCTCTTTCATCTCTACTTCACTCGCAGCACCGATATATAATACCGCAACACCGCCAGCTAATTTAGCCAGACGCTCCTGAAGTTTTTCTCTGTCGTAGTCGCTGGTCGTATTTTCAATCTGAGCTTTGATCTGGTTGATACGAGCTTCGATAGCCGCTTTCTGACCAGCACCACCAACAATAGTAGTATTGTCTTTATCGATAGTAATACTGTCTGCTCTACCTAAATCTTCCATAGTAGCATCTTCCAGTTTTCTACCTTGCTCTTCGCTGATTACAGTTCCGCCAGTTAATACCGCGATGTCCTGTAACATTTCTTTTCTTCTGTCGCCGAAACCCGGAGCTTTAACAGCTGCAATTTTCAGAGAACCTCTGATTTTGTTGACTACCAGAGTCGCCAGAGCTTCACCTTCTACTTCCTCACTGATGATCAGTAAAGGTTTGCCGGTTTGAACTACTTTCTCTAATACCGGAAGCAGATCTTTCATGTTGCTTACCTTTTTATCAAAAATCAGGATATAGGCATTTTCAAGATCAGCAATCATTTTCTCGGTGTTAGTCACGAAATAAGCAGACTGATAACCTCTGTCGAACTGCATACCTTCAACCACTTCAACAGTAGTATCAGTACCTTTAGCTTCTTCAACAGTGATAACACCGTCTTTACCTACTCTCTCCATCGCTTCAGCAATCAGTTTACCGATGGCATTGTCGTTGTTAGCTGAGATAGTAGCAACTTGTTCAATTTTCTTATTATCGTCGCCGATTTCTTTAGATAATTTCTTTAATGAATCGATGGTATTAGCCACTGCTTTTTCGATACCGCGTTTTAAATCCATTGGATTAGCGCCAGCAGCAACGTTTTTCAGACCAGTAGTAACGATACTCTGAGCTAATACGGTTGCAGTAGTGGTACCATCCCCTGCTAAATCAGCAGTTTTGCTGGCCACTTCTTTCACCATCTGAGCACCCATGTTTTCGATTTCGTTTTCTAGCTCGATTTCTTTCGCTACAGACACACCGTCTTTAGTGATAACTGGTGAACCGTATTTTCTGCCGATTACCACATTTCTGCCTTTAGGACCAAGAGTAACTTTTACTGCATTTGCTAATGCATCAACACCGCGTTTTAAACCTTCGCGGGCTTCTATGTTAAAATGAATTGATTTTGCCATTGTTTGTTATTTCGATAATTGTTGAATTGTTAATACTTAAGATTAAATAATTGCGAAGATGTCGCTTTCTCTCATAATCAGGTAATCTTTACCGTCTACATTGATTTCTGTTCCGGCGTATTTACCATACAATACGGTATCACCCGGTTTGCAAGTCATAGGCTCATCCTTTTTACCGTTCCCTACAGCTACGATGATACCTCTTTGTGGTTTCTCTTTGGCTGTGTCAGGAATAATAATACCGCCTGCTGTTTTGATCTCTGCCGCTGCCGGCTCTACCAATACTCTGTCTGCTAATGGTTTGATGTTCATATGTAATGTAATTATTGTTGTTCTCCCCTATCCTATCACGAACCATGCCAACAGGTCGTTTTCTGCCATTCCTTTAGAGAGTGACATTTTTTATTGACACCTTGTCAGTTTTTTTGTCAATATCTTTCCTAAGGCATTCCTTACAATTTCTTAACTTTGCACTTTCTAATCCATATTACATGTCGCAAACAGAGCCAAAAGGCATTTTAATTTCAGTGGGGGGCGCAGAAGACAAAGGTACTGACCTTGAGTTGGGTATCATCTCTAGAAACAATCTTAACTTCTTCGAAATCGGTATTCTTAAAAATATCGTCAACGAAATCAATAAAGACAATGCTCGCATTGAAGTTGTCACTACTGCTTCTCAAATTCCTGATGAAGTGGGCGATAACTACCTGGATGCTTTTAAAAAA
>JBJTNS010000108.1:0-3412 GCA_046074245.1 Chitinophagaceae bacterium
AGAAATTTGCCTGGAAACCTATCCTGACAGCCCTGAGCGAAAGAGAGAATTCGATAGAGGTAGCGCTTAAATCCGCTGAGCAGGCTCGCGAACAAATGTCGAAGCTGCAAAGCGACAACGAGCTTTTATACAAGCAAGCCAGGGAAGAGCGCGATCAAATCCTTAAAGAAGCTCGCGAAATGAAAGAAAGTATTATTAGTGAAGCCAAGAAATCTGCTGAAGAAGAAGGCAAACGTATGATACAAAAAGCCAGTGATGAGATCAACAAGCAAAAAGCCAGTGCTATTGCCGAGTTGAAAGGTCAGGTTGCTACATTATCTGTTAACATAGCTGAGAAGTTAATCAACAATCAGTTGTCTAACACTGAAGAGCAACAAGCCATCATAGCCAAACAAGTAAACAATCTGAACAATAACCAACAAGCTATCGCTTAAGCATGTCTGAAACCAAAATTTCCAATAGATACGCACAAGCCCTTATGCAGCAGGCCGTAGCAGACAACAAATTGTCTGTAGTGGCTGGTGATATGTCTGACATTAGCAAGACATGCCGCAGCAGCAAAGACTTGAGCAATGCCCTCAAGAATCCAATCATCAATCCTGCTCAGAAAATGGCAGCTGTGTTGGCGATTTTTTCTAAGACTGACAAATCTACCCAGGATTTCCTGAAATTGGTTTGCAGCAGAAACAGAGAGAGCATTCTTCCGGATATTGCAGATGCATTTCTGAACTTGTACAGAATGCAAAAAGGTATCGAAAAAGTAGTGGTTCAATCAGCCGCTCCTTTAAACGACAGCGACAAGAAAAGCATACAGGCGTATGTTCAGCAGCAAACCGGTGCTAAATCGGTTGAATTGCATACAGAGATTAACCCAGCCGTTATCGGTGGAATGGTAATCAAATTTGGTGACAATTTACTTGACACCAGCATCTCAGCTAAATTGAGAAAACTTAAAAAGGAATTAAACATAGCATAACAAACAATAATCATGGCAGAAATAAGACCTGATGAAGTTTCAGCAATTCTGAAACAACAAATAACAAACTTCAAAACCGAATCTGAACTGGAACAAGTTGGAACGGTTCTTCAAGTGGGTGACGGTATTGCTCGTATCCACGGTCTCACTCAAGTACAATCTGGTGAGCTGATTGAATTCGAAAATGGCATGAAAGCCATCGTACTGAACCTTGAAGAAGATAATATTGGTGCCGTATTGTTCGGTAGCAGTACCCAGATTAAAGAAGGTGATACTGTAAGAAGAACCGGTAAAATTGCGTCTATCAACGTTACTGAAAGCATGCTTGGTCGTGTTATCAATACACTTGGTGAGCCAGTTGACGGTAAAGGTGAATTAACCGGTGAAAAATACGAAATGCCATTGGAGCGTAAAGCGCCTGGTGTATTGTTCCGTGAGCCAGTTAAAGAACCACTTCAGACAGGTATTAAAGCGATTGATGCCATGATTCCTATCGGTAGAGGTCAGCGTGAGCTGATCATCGGCGACCGTCAGACAGGTAAAACTGCGGTAGCAATCGATACCATCATCAACCAAAAAGAATTCTACGATAAAGGTAAACCAGTATATTGTATCTACGTTGCTGTCGGTCAGAAAGAATCTACCGTTAAACAAGTAGTGAAAACTCTGGAAGAAAAAGGTGCTATGCCATACACTGTGGTAGTTTCTGCTCCTGCTTCTGCTCCTGCTCCATTGCAGTTCTTTGCTCCAATGGCTGGTGCTGCTATCGGTGAGTTCTTCCGCGATAGAGGTTTGCCTGCATTGATCGTTTATGATGACTTATCTAAACAAGCGGTTGCATACCGTGAGGTTTCCCTGTTATTAAGACGTCCACCAGGACGTGAGGCATACCCAGGTGACGTATTCTACCTGCACAGTCGTTTGCTTGAAAGAGCTTGTAAACTGAATGCTTCAGATGAAATTACCTCTAATATGAACGACTTACCTCCATCTCTTAAAGGTAAAGTTAAAGGTGGTGGTTCATTAACTGCTCTTCCAATTATCGAAACTCAGGCTGGTGACGTGTCTGCTTATATTCCAACCAACGTAATCTCAATTACCGATGGTCAGATTTTCCTTGAGTCTAACTTGTTCAACAGTGGTGTACGTCCTGCGATTAACGTAGGTATCTCTGTATCACGTGTGGGTGGTTCTGCTCAAATCAAATCTATGAAAAAAGTAGCAGGTACTCTTAAATTAGACCAGGCTCAGTACCGTGAGTTAGAAGCATTTGCTAAATTCGGTTCCGACTTAGATGCTGCTACTAAATCTGTACTTGAAAAAGGTTCAAGAAACGTAGAAATCCTGAAACAAGGTCAGTACTCTCCACTAAGAGTTGATCAGCAGGTTGCTATCATCTACCTTGGTACTAAAGGTGCTGTAAACAGCGTTCCGGTTAATAAAGTTCGTCAGTTCGAAGCTGAATACCTGGAAGTGCTTGAAAACAAACACAAAGATTTGTTGAACAACCTTGCCGCTGGTAAAATTGATGATGCTATCACTTCTCAATTAGAAGAAGTAGCAAAACAAGTTGCTAATAACTACAAAGACTAATCAATCCATTTAAATGGCGAATTTAAAAGAAGTAAGAATCAGGATCAGTTCCACCATCTCAACGCAGCAGATTACCAAAGCTATGAAGCTTGTATCTGCTACTAAGCTGAGAAAGGCTCAATCCGCCATTTTTCAAATGCGCCCATATGCTGACAAGCTGAATGGTGTATTGAAAAATCTGGGAGATTCTGCAGACGATGAGAAATTGTCAAGATATTTCAAAGAACAAACCCTTGATCGTGTATTGCTAATTGTAGTAAGCAGCGACAGAGGTCTGTGCGGTGGTTTTAACGCTAATATTACCAAAAGAACCAGAACTTTATTAGGCGAAGAATATGCTGAACTGGCTGCCAAGAAAAAAGTAGATTTATTGTTTGTTGGAAAGAAAGCTTACGAGTTTTTCAAAAAACTAGACATGAATCTGAATACTGATTTCATGGGTACTTTCGGCAATCTGAACGCTGAAACAGGTTTTGCAGTTGGTGATTATATCATGGAACAATATCTGAATGGCACTTATAACAGAGTTGAAGTTGTATACAACAAATTCAAAAATGCCGCTACTCAGATCGTTACTAATGAAGTGTTGTTACCTGTAACTTTAAAAGCATCTCAAACCAAAGCCAGCAACAACGACTACATCTTCGAACCAAATAAAATTGAAATCCTCGAAGAATTGATTCCAAGATCCATCAAAACTCAGTTATACAGAAGTTTCCTTGATTCTTTCGCCAGCGAACATGGTGCCAGAATGATTTCAATGGATAAAGCAACTGATAACGCAGGTGAGATTCTGAAACAATTAAAACTGATTTATAACAGAGGCCGTCAGGCTGCCATCAC
>JBJTNS010000109.1:0-15134 GCA_046074245.1 Chitinophagaceae bacterium
GTAGGATCTATACCAATATAGAATACCATCGTATCGTAATCGCCTGCACTGAGGTTACCCACGTTAAATGTACAAGAGGCAGGATCTGCCGCATTGATTAATTCATAGTTACCAGGTTTCACAACAGAACCACCTTTTTTATGTAATTCAATATTGCTGACATAATATTTCAGCAAACTTACGCTATAGGTATTGCCAGCAGCATTTAGAAAGCTTAACTGCGACATGACTACCGGATCTGTTCCTACCATATTGTCAAATACAATATTCAGATTTCCATCTTTGGGTGGCGTTGTCGTTGTGACATTGGTATCTTCTTTTTTGCATGCGCTTAAAAAAAATGTAGCACAAGCGGTATATATAAATAGTTGTTTAATCTTCATGTATAATTGGATTTAAAAAAATAAAAAAAGGGGGTGTACTTACACACCCCCAAAATGATTATTTGCAGCATTCGCAACCGCATTCGCAATTGCTACCTGTGCACTCGTCGCCGCAAGAACACTCTGTGCAAGACTGCTCTGTGCAGCAAGCTGACTTAGTGCAGCAAGAACCTGAGCAGGCATCTTTAGACTGTGAATTGATTGCATATAATACGCCTGAACCGGCTAAAACGACGAAACTTGTCAATAAAATGATTTTCTTTTTCATGATAATTTAAATTTAATTTTTAATGTTTAATAGTTTGTGAAATTGAGCGCCACAAACAATCGCGCGTATCCTTGCTTTCCATGGCAGACAGGACTATCTGCACTTGTAAATCACGCAAATGATTCTCCGACCACTGATGGTCTGGGGTATCAAATTTGAAGGACGCGCTTTTTTATCAGAATCGGAACGGGATATTGCTGATCAGAAGCATCATTTAATGCCATCTGAAAACTATAATCGGCATTTACCGGCAATAGCACTACAGGATGTTTTACCTGTGCAATTTTTAAACTTGGTTTATTAAGAGATTTATAAGAAGTGCCGAGTGCAGGGACGGAGTTAATGACGGTACTTATAACCACATTCTCACAACACATTTTCTCCTTCTTAACAGATTTGAAAACCGGGCAACATGTTGATTTACTATCGTGCTTGTCTTCGGTATGTGAAAACCCGAGGGAGACACCTGCAAAATTGTCGCAGCATTTGGCAATATCGATGCTTAATCCGCTTCCGCAGAAAACATAAATCAATATCAATATGACTGCTTTAACTCTCAATTTTCAAAACAAATATACAAATTCTATTCCATATTTGCAAGAAATTTCAACTTTTCTATCTGAAATTGAAGACTTTGAATTTACATGGCCGCAACAAAACTGACATACATTCTGTGATTTAACTGCCTGTCGGCAGAATATTCCAAACGCATACAATAATCATAAAACATAACCAGATTCAAGCCTATGCCTCCACCATTCTGCAACCTGTTTGGCAGTAAATTATTACCTTTCAGCACCTGACTATCCCAATAATTTCTAACATAACCTGCATCAAAAAAAGCAGAAGCATACAGACTCAGTGGTAACTTTTCGTAATTCTTCACACCCGATGCCAGAGAATAGGTTTTATTTATCAATCTGTACTTCAGCTCGAGTTTACTTAGAGCAAAATTACTTCCATCAATAACTTTCAACTCATAGCCTCTGATATAGTCTTTTCCATAACCCAGGGCCTGAGTGGCGGTGTACTGCGGATACATATTATTAAGGTACCTGGCCGTTATATGTCCGGAACCAAACAAATTGCCTCTGATATTAAAATACCTCGAATACGCCAGCTTTAATAACAAAGTCTGAAAATCGGGCACATGATTAAAAAAGTAATTACTGGCCTCAACATTCACTTTTAATAAATGGCCTCTCAAAGGGAAGCCTTTAAAATCACGTTTATCATACACCAGCTGATAACCAGCATAAGCTTCATTCTGAACATCTGCATGGTACATTAAAAAATTATAATTAACACTATCGGCAATGATGGGGTCTACATCTACCCTTCTGAATCCGGTGTAAAAATGATGGTAGGTAAAAAATTTCTTTCTGTGGGTTAGCACCACTTCACCCATCTGCCTTCTGATAAGCGTTCTGTCATTATCTTTAAAGAAACTCACTTTATCATTAACTGTCGAACTCCACACCTCGCGATTCGCATTTATTCTGGCGGACATCTGCAATCCCCAGCTCATCTTCTTATTGATATAAGGAATCCTATAAGACAGTCCCAGCGACCTGGTGTAACCCAGAATCATATTAAGCACCATAGTCTCGTTTCTGCCTCTTATATTGTAATGTGAAAGATCTACCCCGTATATCAGTCGCTTTGGATCTTTACTTAACCACCATTGATTGAAATTTCTGTCTGCATAATCCAGTACAGGAATTGGCCATATATACCATCGCTCAGTAGCATTGATGATAATATCAGATCCAACTCTTTCAATTTTAACTTCATTGAATAAAAATAAATTGATGAGTTGTTTCCTGCTTTGCTCTTTGTGATACGTCCAGTTCTGAATTGTATCGCCGACTTTAAAGGTAAGCTCTCTTAATACAATGTATTCTTTTGTCTTTACCAGCCCGGTTGTTCTGATACTTTTAACAACAAAAAACGAATCGGAACTATGAGCACTCAGATGACATGAGACAACAGTGAAAATAAGTATCAGGCAATGGCGACAAGACATACGATCAGATGTCAATGTAGTTCATTAAATTTTCAAATCGTTGATCCATATCATCAGCCAGATCTTCGCGATTGAAATATTGAACAACCTTGTAATCATATCGCTCCAGCGTAGCAAGAATATGCTTCAAAATACCTGTATTGAGTTTGAGGTGAACCTCCAGTTCATCACTGCCTTCGACTTCAAATATAAAGAAGCCTAAAATTTTAGCATCACTGTACTCGATGATTCTTGACAAATCGCTTAATGAGTAATCGATAGGCTTTACTCTGATAACGATAATACTTCCGCTTGAACGAATACTCAGGCTATTGCTAATCGCCTTAACCACATCTTTCGTTTTCAGCACTCCCTGGTAGTCGCCATTCTCATCCAGAACCGCCATTAAAGATACATTCAGAGATTTTAAATGCGTTAAAGCGTGCAATAAATGCTGAGAAGTGTGCACAAACGGGAGTACCGGAGCGTACAATTCAAGCTCAGACAATTTGATACCATGATCGAGATGCTCTATAACATCTATCCCGGCATAATTAACAAGATGATTGTTGTAAATAACAGGCAGTAAATCCAGATGAAGTCTGTTCATCTTCTCGATGGCAGTTTGCACTGTATCATCAAGACTGAGAGGCTCTATATCATTACTTAAATACTGATCTGTTATCATTTGATTTATACAAAGGTATTATTTTATTCTTTTATGAAACAAATAAATTTGCTACTCAGTCTATTCTGTGACACAAATATTACAGGAATCATTAAAACGCGAAGCAGGAATTGCCTTTAGATGACTTACTTCTGTTTCTGGCCTGCTTTCTGAAACTAAACTCAGACAAATTGCTTAAAACAATTCCGGCAAAAATATCGGCATCATTCATCTTTCTGGTATTAACAAAAGACATCAGGCTATTCGTTCCGATATACAAGGGACCAAAGCGCAGAGAAGCTCCCATCCTCAAAGAACGATAGTCGTATTCCAGAAGCAAAGGCAGTGAAAACTCAAAGAAACGTCTTTCATAACGTGGCGATACCATCATAAAACTCTGGTATCTGGCGTGCTCAGACCTCTTGCTTCTTAAACTCTGGCATACAACAGCAGATACATAAACAAATTTCTGAACCTGCATATCGGCACTGACAACAACTCTTGTAGGCAGTCCGATAACTGCATTGCCATTTGTAACCGTATAGGTTCCGAATGTGCGCATGAAAGAATCTAATGCTTGCTGATAATTACTTGTACCTGTGTATGTCTGAGTTAAATTAATGCCTGTAGAAGTCCTAACATCAACGGTCCTGTAAGTAGCATCAGTATATTTTACTGATCCGATATCCATGATAGAAAATCCTAATTTAGCAAAATACCTGGTGTGCTTCCTGGCGTATTCACCATGTCTCTTAAAATCTTTTTTATGGAAAATATAAGTAGCTCCAATGTCCACTCCCCAGCCATGTCCCGGCTGTGAGCCATATTCCATCATCTGGATATTTGTTGGTGATACCAATACACTGTCCTGGTTAATTTGCTGTGTGCTAAGGCCTGTACTTGACATATGAAAACCCTGAAAACCCCATATCTTTTTTATTGTTATCCCTCCCAAAACCTGCCTGTTCCAGTCGAGCTTAAACGACCTTGACACATTAAACCCCAGCGCTGCTCTGCTGTTTCCTGTGGCAGAAAACGGTCCAATGGCATTGTTACCACTGGGATTAAAAAGACTAAATGCTCCCTGAGCAGAATCGAGTTCTTTAAACACTGCATGTGCCAAAGGTTCAGGTACATCATTCATCCTTACATTAACAGAACCTTCTGTTAAAAACCCAAGATGCCAGTCTTTAATTTTCAGGGTGAGAGCCGGACCATAGGCATCGGCTCCCAAAGCAGCCATTTTATCACGCCCATTGATTCTTTCGCGCAACCAGTTTTTATCAAAACGCGGATTCCCGCTCTCTGTCTGATAGGCTTTAGGCACATTGTTAGGCAAGCGATACAAGGAATAAGGCGTTTGTAATGAGAGATAATTATTATTGACATTGGCCCATCCCCCTGCCAGATGCAATTGCCAGTTATAGGCACTGTAAGCACTCAGAGATGGGTTGATGTAAAATGAATGAACAGCTCCATAATTTCCCAGTCCGACCTGAGTATGATACTGTGCTGCTACCTGAGTGGCTAAACCAACATTCAGAATAACTGCGATAATGTGTGATTTGTGTATACCCATACTTCTTAAACGGCACTTTTCTATAAAAGTTGCTTCGTTAAAAAGTACTTTTTTCTTATCCCTTCAAAGTCAGCGATATCCGTTTTCTCTCCTTGTCTATCTCCTTCACTTTTAAAGTCAGTTTCTGATTGAGTTTTACCACTTCGTTAGGACTTTTAATGAAATGATTCGCCATTTCAGAGATGTGCAACAAGCCATTCTCTTTGATGCCAATATCAACAAATGCTCCGAAGTTCGTTATATTGCTTATAATCCCTTTGATGTACATCCCAGGCTTAAGGTCTTCCATACTTCTAACACTGTCGTCAAAAGACTCTTCGCCCAGCATTTCCCTTGGGTCTAAACCGGGTTTTTCGAGCTCTTTCAAAATATCATTAAATGTATATTCTCCAATTTGCTCTTTCAGGTTCTGCATGGAGGCAATTTTACGGATAGCTTCTTTATTTCCTATGAGTTCTTCAATACTCAATCCGGCAGCGGCTACCATTTGTTTCACGTTCTTATACTGTTCAGGATGTACTGCACTTCTGTCAAGTACCAGTTTGCTATTGGGAATCCTAAGAAATCCTGCACACTGTTCAAATGCTTTATCTCCAAGACGTGCTACTTTCTTGAGTTCTTCGCGAGAAGTAAATTCGCCATTAGCATCCCTGTAGGCAATAATATTTTTGGCTAATGTTGGTCCTAAGCCCGACACATAACTCAGCAATGCCTCTCCAGCGGTATTCAGATTCACCCCTACCCTGTTCACACAAACTTCTACCGTTTCTTCCAAAGCTTTTTTAAGCAAAGTCTGATTCACATCGTGCTGATATTGTCCGACACCAATACTCTTCGCATCTATCTTTACAAGTTCTGCAAGAGGATCCATCAATCGCCTGCCAATACTTACCGCACCTCTAACAGTAACATCGTGATCCGGGAATTCTTTTCTCCCCATTTCTGAGACAGAATATACAGAGGCACCATCTTCATTGACCAGAAAAACCGGCACATCAACCACTTTCTTAATCAGATCGCCCGTATCCCTTCCGGCAGTTCCATTGCCTACTGCGATGGCTTCTATTTTAAATTCATGACAAAGTTTCTTAATGTTATTTGCAGATTGTTCTTTGTCTGAACCTGAATTAAAAAATAAGACTGTATGGTGCAATAGTTTTCCATTTTCATTCAGGCAAACGGTTTTACATCCGGTTCTGATACCTGGATCAACCGCCAGTATCCTCTTACTACCGAGCGGAGAGGACAACAGTAATTGCTGCAAATTATCGGCAAAAATACGAATCGCTTCCTGCTCAGCTTTCTCAAAAAGTTTCTGTTTGAGTTCGTTTTCCAGAGAAGGTTGCAGTAACCTTTTATAAGCATCCTTAGTTATATCCAGCATAATGGCTTCGGTAGCGCTGTCGCGTTTTATCCATTTGCGATCAAGAGCCTCAAGAGTTCTCTCCTCATCTGGCTCTATACTTATTTTAAGAATCCCCTCATCTACGGCACGCATAACTGCCATAATTCTATGAGAAGGAATCTGAGATGTTTTCTCTGAATAGGTAAAATAATCGCGGTATTTTTCACCATCTTTCTCTTTGCCCTTAGACAATTTGGTACTTAAAATGGCATGCTGATCAAAACGCCCCCTTAACATATTTCTTGTTTCAGCATCGTCGGCAATCCATTGCACAACAATATCAGAGGCTCCATCAATGGCCGCATCAACATTTTCTACTTTATCATTCACATATCTCTGTGCAGCATATTCGATATCGCGATCACGCTGAGCAAGAATCATTTTAGCCAGTGGCTCAAGGCCCTTTTCTCTGGCTATATCTGCCCTTGTCTTCTTTCTTTGTTTATATGGAAGATACAAATCTTCAAGTATATCTTTATCGTAACACGACTCAATCTTTTGCTTTAGTTCGACGCTTAATTTTCCCTGAGATTCTATACTCTCGAGAACAAATATTTTTCGTTTCTCAAGCTCATCAAACTCATCAGAATATTTAATAACATCCAGAATCCCCAGTTCATCCATATTACCTGTCGCGTCTTTTCTGTATCTGGCGATGAATGCCACTGTTCCTCCATCCTTATTTAGATCTATTACTGCCTGAATATGTCTTTCATTCAGACCAGTGCGTTGCTTTACAAAAGCGGTTTTCCCTAAACTCATTTTTTCTTTTTCTTCTTCTTTTTTTCTATTACTATTCCTTCAAACTTCAACTCATCCATCAAAAACCATTTATCATTCATCTTTAAAAACAATGCTGAATAATGGTATCGGCGTTTATTATTGTATTTAATGATCCAGTGTACATAGGCATATTCATTGCTTCCTATACCACCTGTATCTATATAAAAGGAATCTAATGTTGTCTTCGACCATTCGATGCCGGCCTTGGCACTTTTATTCATCAGCCTGGTATGCTGTATCCTCAGACGGTTCCACAAAGTATTGTAAACAGAATACTTGGTTATTTCGCTCTGATCGCCAGCCACCGAGGTGTCGATGTATTTTTTGTAAGTTTTAAATGATGGATACAAAACCCTGAAATTTGAGAAGCGATGGGTTTTAAGAATTTTATAGGTGCTATCTTTTATCCATAATAAATCCTGCAACGACTCGCAATCTTTGTTATTGGTAGTATCTACCTCCTCCTGCGCGAAAGCGCTGTTAAAAAACAACAAAGCGAAACATAAAAAAAGGTACTTTTGCATGGAGTATTATTTGCACAAAGTTATTTTGGAAAAGCAAGAACACAAAACAAATCGTCTGATAAATTCGAGCAGCCCGTATTTAAGACAGCATGCCCACAATCCCGTCGACTGGTTTGAGTGGGGCGAAGCAGCTTTTGAAAAAGCTCAATCAGAAAACAAACTTCTGCTTGTCAGCATTGGCTACAGCGCCTGTCACTGGTGCCATGTGATGGCTCACGAATCTTTCGAAGACGAAGAAACCGCTGCCATTATGAACAAACATTTTGTTTGTGTAAAAGTTGACCGCGAAGAACTTCCAGACGTCGATCAGATATATATGGATGCCTGCCAGCTGGTGAACGGCAGTGGCGGCTGGCCTTTAAATGCTTTCGCATTACCAGACAAACGTCCCATCCATGCACTGACATATCTACCTAAAGTACAATGGCAAAAACTGCTGGCTAACCTGTCAAATCTCTGGCAAAACAACGAAGCCTCCGCCTACGAATATGCTGAAAAACTGAGTGCAGGAATCGTTAATATGAGTTTGCCTCCCAGTTCTGCATTCTCAGAAACAGCAGATTTTCACACCCAGGTACTCGGGCAATATGAGTCGCAATACGATATGGAATACGGAGGACATGATCGTGCTCCTAAATTTCCCCTGCCCAACAATCAGTGGTATTTGCTACAGCATGCCCAACTTTACCAGAGCGAATCAGCCAATAAAATGGTTGCCCATACCCTTACACAAATGTATCTTGGAGGAATCCATGATGCTGTAGGAGGAGGATTCGCCAGATATTCTGTCGATAAAAAATGGTTTGCACCCCATTTCGAAAAAATGCTCTACGACAATGCTCAGTTAATTGGTGTTTACGCCTACGCTTCTGCTATATCCGGAAGAAAAGATTTTAAACAAATCGCTTATAAAACCATACAATTTTGCGAGAGAGAATTAAAAGGCAAACATGGTTTGATGTACTCTGCTTTTGATGCCGACAGCGAAGGTGTTGAAGGACTTTACTACACTTATACCTACGACGAATTATCAGAAGTTTTAGGCGATGATACCATATTCTTCACACAGTATTTTCAATGCCAGAGAGATGGCAACTGGGAAGAAGGCAGAAATATTTTATATGCAATTGACACCATAGAAAAAGCGGCTGCAAATTATGAAATGACACCCGAACTTTTTGAGACAATGATTAATACCTGTCTCGAAAAACTGAAGTCATACAGAGAGAAAAGAGTTGGTCCGGGACTTGATGACAAGTGCATTCTTAGCTGGAATGCCTTGTACCTTAAAGGACTCGCACAAGCCGGCAGATTTCTTAGAGATGAAACAATTGTAAAAACAGCCATTGAACTGGAGAAAAATATCGACAAACATTTTAATACCCACGAACAATGGATGCGTATTGCCAGCAAAGGCGCAAACAAGATACCTGCTTTTCTCGAAGATTATGCTTCATTAATAGATGGATACATCGAACTGTATCAAAGCAGTTTTGAGGAAACTTATCTGAAGAAAGCCTATGCGCTTTGCGAACTGTGTCTGACTAAATTTTACGACCAGGAAAAAGGATTTTTTAAATTCAGCAGTGGCGAGCAACTGATTACTCCGAAATATGACACCAGTGATGATGTGATTAACTCAGGGAACAGTATGATGGCTCACAACCTCTTTAAACTTTCATGGTATTTCGACCGTTCTGAATGGCGCGATATGGCAATTAAATTACTTCAGGGAATACTGCCCATGATAGAACGTAGTGCTCCCTGGTACAGCAACTGGGCCAGCCTGATGAATATGGTTAACACTGGCATGCAGCAGATAATTGTAAGCAGACCAGAAGAACGGAAAAAGGAGTTTTTACCTGATGAGTACCAGCTTAGACCAAATGCCATTTTAGGATATGCTGGTATCACGGGTGATATCCCCTTATTTGAACATAAATATTTCAGAGAACAAGCTTTATTATATATTTGCATTAACCAAACCTGTATGGCTCCTGAGCCTTATGGTTGATAAACTATGAGTCAACTACTGATTGCCAATATCCAGAGGTTTCTTCCTTTAACAGATGAAGAAAAATACATGATACTTTCCATCATGCATCCTAAAAAAATCAGGAAACGTCAGTATTTACTACAGGAAGGTGATGTCAGTAAATATTCGGCATTTGTACTTTCAGGATGTTTGCGGTGTTATTTCGTTGACCAGAATGGCTTTGAGCATATTTTACAATTTGCCATCGAAGACTGGTGGATTACAGACATGATGAGTTTCGCTTCGGGCAAAGGGTCGAGATTAAACATTGATGCATTAGAAGATTCTGAGGTTTTATTACTCACCCGCGAAGACCAGCTGGCACTATTTGAACGATGTCCAAAATTTGAGAAGTATTTCAGGATCATCACAGAAAACGGGATGATTAGTAATCAGCAGCGTCTGTTAGACAATTTAAGTTTACCGGCAATTGAGCGATACAAGAACTTTGTTCTGAAATATCCTTTGTTTATGCAGCGCATACCACAAACTCAGATTGCCGCATACCTCGGAATAACGCCAGAGTTTCTGAGTAAAATAAGGAGTCAGATCAGCAAATCTTAATCTAGATTAAGTTCTTTTCTTAAACTTGTTCAATGTTTAGGGTTGAATGCCGCTGTAGTTTTGCCTCATTAAATTTTAAACATTATGGCTAACTACAAAATTGACCACATGCACTCAGATGTTACTTTCAAAGTAAAACATTTGATGATCTCTACAGTAACCGGAACTTTTTCTGGATTTGATGCCAGTTTCGATTCTGAAGCAGCTGACTTCACCGATGCTAAAATCAGCTTTGAAGCAGACATCAACACCATCAGCACCAACAACGGACAGCGTGATGAGCATTTAAAGAGTGCCGATTTCTTTGATGCTGCCAACCACCCAAAACTAACTTTCACTTCAACAGAAATGAAACATACTGGCGATGGCAACTACGAATTACACGGTAATTTAAGCATCAGAGGCAATGTTCACCCAATCGTTTTAGCAGTAGAATATTCTGGTAAAATGGTTGATTTTTACGGCAACGAAAAACACGGTTTTGAAATCAACGGCAAATTCAGCCGTAAAGCTTTCGGATTAACCTGGGATGCAGTAACCGAAGCAGGTGGTGTTGTTGTATCTGATGAAGTAAAAATCATCGTAAACGCTCAGTTCCAGAAACTGTAAACTCAGTTTATTTTCTAAAAAATATATAAATAGCCGCCCAAAAGCGGCTATTTTTTGTTGACACGTTTTGTGCTGAAAACATGGCAGTCGGGATTTGGTACGTTCTTTGGACTTCCTTGCCAAAATTATCACCTAAATACAATATCTTTGCATCTTTATGTTTAATAGCCTCATCCAAAGCATATCTAAAATTTTCGGCGGCAGCAAAAGCGAGAAAGACGTGAAAGCGCTTGAACCTACTATTGCCAGAATCAACGAACTTTTCCAGGAATACAATAGTTTATCCAACGACGAACTCAGACAAAAAACAACAGAATTCAAACAACGAATAGCAGAAGGACTTCGCGAACTTGATGACAGAACTAATGCCATAAAGTCTGAAATTGACACTCTACCTGCTGAAGATGTCATAGAACGTGACAATCTATTCAATGAAATAGAAGGTCTGGAAAAAGAAAAAAACGAAACCATCGAAAAACTTTTGCTGGATATTCTTCCTGAAGCCTTTGCCGTAGTGAAACAAACCGCCAAAAGATTCAGTGAAAATGAGCAACTGGAGGTTACAGCTTCTGCACTCGACCGTGAACTGGCTGTTAAAAAGAAAAACATTACCATACAAGGTGAGAAAGCTTTATATGCTAACGAATGGATTGCCGCAGGTGGCACTGTTAAGTGGAACATGGTTCATTACGATGTTCAGTTAATTGGTGGTATGGTGCTGCACCAGGGTAAAATTGCCGAGATGGCAACTGGTGAGGGTAAAACACTTGTATCTACTTTACCAGCCTACTTAAATGCTTTGGCTGGCAGAGGTGTTCATATTGTTACTGTCAACGACTATCTGGCACGAAGAGACTGTGAATGGAATGGTCCGCTTTTCGAATTCCATGGCCTGACAGTTGACTGTATCGACTATCACCGTCCGAATAGCGACGAGAGAAGAAAAGCCTATATGGCTGATATCACCTATGGCACAAACAACGAATTTGGTTTCGACTACCTGAGAGATAACATGACTCATAGTCCGGAAGAACTCGTACAACGCCGTCACCACTATGCTATGGTGGATGAAGTCGATTCAGTTTTAATTGACGATGCCAGAACACCATTAATTATCTCCGGACCAGTTCCGAAAGGCGATATACAAGAGTATACCGCTCTAAAACCAAGAATTGAAAAACTTGTTGAAGCTCAGAAAAAAGCTACAAACACTTTCTTAAACGAAGCTAAAAAACTGATTGAAGCTGGCAATACGGGCGAGAAAGAAGGTCAAGGCGGACTAGCCTTACTGAGAGCTTACAGAGGTTTACCGAAACACAAGCCCCTGATTAAATTCCTCGGCGAACCGGGTATTAAAGCGCTACTGACAAAGACAGAAAATTACTACATGCAGGATCAGCAGAAAGAAATGCACAAAGCTGATGCTGAATTGTACTTTGTCATTGACGAGAAAAACAATCAGGTTGAATTGACCGAAAAAGGGATTGAAATGATCACCCAGTCAGGTGAAGAAAAAGACTTTTTCATTATTCCTGATGTTGGAGGTGAGATAGCTGAAATTGAAAAAAGCAATTTAGCGGCAGAAGAGAAAGCTGCACAGAAAGAAGAACTGATGAGAAATTTCTCCATCAAATCTGAACGCATTCACTCTATCAACCAGTTACTGAAAGCCTACACCCTGTTTGAAAAGGATGTTGAATATATCATTGCTGATGCAAAAGTTAAAATCGTTGACGAACAAACCGGACGTGTTCTGGATGGTCGTCGTTACAGCGATGGTTTGCACCAGGCGATTGAGGCAAAAGAAAATGTAAAAGTAGAGGCAGCAACACAAACATTTGCGACCATTACCCTGCAAAACTATTTCCGTATGTACCACAAATTGTCTGGTATGACTGGTACTGCAGAAACAGAAGCTGGCGAATTCTGGGAAATCTACAAACTCGATGCGGTTGTAATACCGACAAACCGCGCTATTTCAAGGAAAGATTACGACGATCAGATTTATAAAACCATCCGCGAGAAATTCAACGCGGTGATTGAAGAGATTGTTCGTCTGACTGCAGAAGGCCGACCAGTGCTGGTGGGTACTACCTCTGTCGAAATTTCAGAATTACTTTCCAGAATGCTAAAACTTCGCAACATAAAGCACAATGTTCTGAATGCTAAACAACACCAGAGAGAAGCTGAAATTGTTGCAGAGGCTGGTAAACCAGGTGCTGTTACCATCGCTACCAACATGGCTGGTAGAGGTACCGATATCAAGATTGGAGAAGAAGTAAAAAAAGCAGGCGGTTTAGCCATCATTGGCACAGAGCGCCACGATTCACGTCGTGTTGACAGACAGTTAAGAGGTCGTTCCGGACGTCAGGGTGATCCGGGTTCTTCTCTGTTCTTTGTTTCTCTGGAAGACGATTTAATGAGAAAGTTTGGTAGCGACAGAGCTTCTAAACTCATGGATAAATTTGGTTACAAAGAAGGCGAAGTTATTCAGCATTCGCTGATGAGTAAAACCATAGAAAGAAGTCAGAAAAAAGTTGAACAAAATAACTTCGGTATGCGTAAACGCTTACTGGAATATGATGACGTCATGAACAAACAGAGAACTGTCGTTTATAAGCGTAGAAAAAATGCACTTATCGGCGATCGTTTGCCTCTTGATATCCAGAATATGTTGTCTGACTGGTGCGACGACAGAGTGATTCACGCCAAATCGGGTGCCGATCACTATGATGAATTATCATACGAACTGGCTATGGCATTTGCTGTTGAGCCTCCTTTTTCTGCAGACGAATTTAAGTCTGGTAAGTCTGAGGAATTAGCCGACGACCTATACCATTCTCTACTGGAAACCTACCAGCTCAGAAAAAAACATCTGATCGAAACTGCAATGCCAGTGCTGAACAAAATATATCAGCAAGAAGGAGATAAAGTTGGATATGTGATGATTCCTTTCTCTGATGGTGTTAAGAATTTTGGTTTGCCTGTTGATTTAAAAACTGCTGTAACCACTAATGGTGAAGCTCTTTCAAGAGAATACGAAAAGTTTGTTTGTCTTGAAACACTCGACGACGAATGGAAAGACCATTTAAGAGAACTCGACGACCTGAAACAATCTGCTAACAATGCTACATTCGAACAAAAAGACCCTCTTCTGATTTACAAAATTGAATCGGTGAAATTGTTCCAGAGCATGATCATGCGCATGAATGACAAAATTTTATCTATGTTATTTAAAGCACAAATCGCAGCAGAAGACAATAAACAGGTTAAAAAAGCCAGCGATCCTCAAAAAACAGACATGAGTCGGATGAAATTAACAAGCTCTGACAACGTGTCAAATGAGTCAGGCTCAAATCCAAATGCAGGCATGATGCCTCCGGGAATGATGCCTCCAAATATGGGTGGAATGCCTTCTGATGGCCAGGTGATGAGTAGAGCCGAAAGAAGAAAAATGGAAAGAGATTCACAGAAAAAACGTTAAACGCATATGAAATATTTTGTATTGACTGTTTTAGTCGCGCTCTTTGCCAGCGCAGCAGATGCTCAGGTAAAAGTGAGTAAGCCTGCAGGATTAGACGGACTGATAGCATCGAGAACTGCTAACAGAAAAAATCCGGATGCTACTGTAAAAGGTTATCACATCCTGATTTACAATGGTGATAGCCGATCCAGAGCCGAATCTATGAAAAGCAAGTTCAATGCAGAATTCAGCGACTACAGTGAAGTGGTTTGGGACGAGCCTAACTTTAAAGTGTATGTAGGTTTATTTACCTCTAAGTTTGAATGCATGAAATTGTATGAAGCTATAAAAGGTAAATTCCAGACAGCCATTGTTGTCAGTGCCAAAATTGCATTCTCGCGAGAACCACGGCGCAAGCGCCAAACCAAAAGCGCCGGCGGCAGCACTTTTAATCAAGTCGCGACGCCCTTCAAAAACTGCTTTGGGGGTTATCTCCTGAGAAAGTTGCTTGGGGTCGTTTATGTACATATCAATAGCTCTTTGATGGATGTCAGACTGCATGATGAATATGTTTCATTCTCCTACGCTTAAGGATTTATTGCTGAACCCTCTCCAGACAATAGGGTTAAATCCAATACCCCCATTCGATAGAAACGAGTCAAATCAGACTTTTACCCCCTTTTATGAGGTCAGCATGGCTTGGATTTTGTCTGCAAGCGCCATTTTCTTGTTGGGTGTTTTTAAGTGCCGTCATGGCGTTTTAATGCAAGCTCGCCTCAGAAATATCTTCATTTCCTGCATCCTCCTATTAGCGCTCGCCTGGAATCTTCGCGCCCACCTCCCTAATAG
>JBJTNS010000110.1:0-8424 GCA_046074245.1 Chitinophagaceae bacterium
ATAGGATCCTGCTCGTTCGCAATTTGGGTTTCAAAATTGCTGAGCTCAACATTAAGGCGTGAAAAACGTTTCAGAAAATTGTAAATATTTAGCGATTTGTCTGTGTTAACACCGCTTAAATCGTAATTCAAACCATTGAGATTGGTATGGATAGTAAGATTAAAAACTGAACCATTTTCGACGATCAGCGGAACGGCTGTAGTGCTCGAATACTGAACGTAGACGATACTGTTGTTCGGAAGTGTCTTGTTGAATGTAAAACCACCGGTATCATTGGTAAATACTGAATCAAGAAATGAAGAGTTATTATACTGATACTGATATAAACGGATTTGATAATTGGAGTAAGCTTCCAGTTTTCCGTTGATAACAAAATTGCATTTAGAAACAGGGGTTTTAGTAGTGGTTTTTGAGACATTTCCAGGCTTTTTAGAACTGCTTGCTGCTTTCGTGCTGCCAGGTTTGGCGGCTGGTTTCGGCTTTGTTTGTGCGCCGGCAATAAACAATACGATGATGGCTATGCTCAGGGAAAAATATTTATACATTATGCAAATTTAACGATTTTTTTAGTGAATTAGTTGTAGAATCTCCTTTTCAAGTAGATGCAATTTTTCGGTGTTAGGTTGTATGAGCAGTCCTTTTACACCAGCTTTTTCTGCTGCTTTCATATCTCTTTCTGTATCGCCGATCATCAGACATTTCGAGGGGTCTAGTCGGTGTTTTGCTATCGCCTTTTCTAACATCAGACTATCAGGCTTACGGCATAAACACTTGCCTTTGATGGGGTGGTGGGGACAAAAATAAATATCATCGATTACGGTACCGGCAGCGTCACAGGCATCAATTAAAACCTGATGAAATGAGGCCAGTTCTTCGGCTGTATAAAGGTCTTTGTCGATGCCACCCTGATTGGTAATGATGATGACTTTAAACCCATGTGATTTGGCTAACTGAATGCAGGCAACGCTGTCTGTTAATACTTCAAAATCTTCTATCCTGCAGACATAATCTCCAATTTCTCTGTTTAAAACACCATCTCTATCGAAAAAAATCGCTTTTTGCATCTAATCTCATTTTTAAAGCTACAAATAAAGTGCTAATTTGCACCGTTTTTATATAAATTTTATTGATTTGTCCAATTACATCGTCATAATACCGACTTACAACGAGAAAGAGAATGCAGAAGCCATCATTCGTAAAGTGATGTCACTGCAGCCTGCTTTTGATGTTCTGATTGTTGATGATAATTCTCCAGACGGTACTGCCGATATTGTGAAGCATTTACAAAAAGAATTTACCAATCGTTTACATATTCTTGAAAGAACTGAAAAAAATGGATTAGGAACTGCTTACATTGCTGGATTTAAGTGGTGCCTTGCCAGACATTATCAGTTTATATTTGAAATGGATGCCGATTTCTCCCACAATCCTGAGGATCTTCCTCGTTTGCTGCATGCTTGCGAAAATGAGGGCGCAGGACTAGCGGTAGGTTCCCGTTACATTACCGGTGTGAACGTAGTTAACTGGCCTATGAGTCGTGTTATCATGAGCTATTACGCGAGTGTATATGTGCGATTTATAACAGGTATGACAATCAGAGACGCTACTGCTGGTTTCGTTTGTTACACGCGCCAGACGCTGGAAGCAATCAACCTGGATAAAATTAAATTTAAAGGTTATGCTTTCCAGATAGAAATGAAATTTAAAGCTTTCCTGAAAAATATTAAGATTCTGGAAGTGCCTATCATCTTTACCGATCGTACATTAGGAACTTCAAAAATGAGTAAGAAGATTTTCAGAGAAGCCTTCTTTGGTGTAATAGAATTAAAGATCAATAGCTGGTTCAGAAAAAATGGCGCATAACGACGACATAGCTGCTCTGCGGATGGATTACCGCAAGGCCGAACTCCTTGAAAAGGACGTTGACCCAAATCCAATACATCAGTTTAGAATCTGGTTTGATAATGCTATGATGGCAGAAATACCTGAACCTAATGCAATGTGTCTGAGTACAGTTTATGGTGACAAACCTGATAGTCGCATCGTACTCCTCAAAGCCATTAAAGAAGAAGGTTTTGTTTTCTTTACCAATTACCACAGCAGCAAAGGCATACAGATTGAAGCGAATCCTAATGTAGCGCTTAATATTGTCTGGCTCGACCTCGAGCGACAAGTACGCATTAATGGGGTAGTGTCAAAAATTTCTGCAGAAGAAAGTGATCATTATTTTTACTCTCGTCCTCTTGAAAGTCAGATTGGCGCTATTGTTAGTACTCAGAGTGAGCGCTTAAGTTCACGCGAAGCATTAGAGCAAGCAATGGCTGAGGCTATAGAAAAATACGCTACTGAGAGTCCGGTTCGTCCAGCACACTGGGGTGGTTATATTGTTAAACCTACAGAGATAGAATTCTGGCAGGGAAGAACGAGCAGACTTCACGATCGTCTGCAGTATCAGTTAATCAACGGTCAGTGGGAAATTGTCCGTTTGTATCCTTAAATTTTAATTTTAGAACGGCTTACTAAAGCTCGTGTCCCATTTTTTCTTTTTTGGTTGTCAGATAACCAGCGTTGTGCTGATTGGGAATTGTGATGATTGGAATATTCTCGACAATCTCCAGTCCGTATCCAATTAAACCTGTGCGTTTTTTAGGGTTATTGCTGATGAGCTTCATTTTAGAAACTCCCAGGTCTCTTAATATCTGAGCACCTATACCATAATCGCGCTCATCCATTTTAAATCCGAGTTCCAGGTTGGCATCCACTGTGTCCATGCCTTGTTCCTGAAGTTTGTAAGCTTTTAGTTTATTTAACAAGCCAATGCCTCTGCCTTCCTGATTCATGTATAGAACAACTCCTTTGCCTTCAGATTCAATCATATGAAGTGCCGAATGTAATTGTTCTCCGCAATCGCATCTGCATGAACCAAAGATATCACCAGTCATGCAACTGCTGTGAACACGCACCATGATTGGTTCGTCTTTTTCCCAGCTGCCTTTTTTAATTGCCAGATGCTGTGTGCCATCTGATAACTGTGAGTATGCTATCATTTCGAAATTGCCGTATGCGGTCGGCATATCAATTGCGATTTCGCGTTTCACATGACTTTCATTTTTGATTCTGTATTTAATCAGGTCTTCAATAGACACGATTTTAAGATCGAATTTTTTAGCAATTTCTACCAGTTCCGGCAATCGTGCCATTTCACCATCTTCTTTAAGAATTTCGACAATACATCCTGCAGGTTCCAGTCCGGCTAGTCTCGCAAAATCAATTGCCGCTTCAGTATGTCCTGCTCTCTTTAATACACCTTCTTTCTGAGCTTTTAAAGGGAAGATGTGACCGGGACGGGCAAGATCAGATACCTTTGTGTCTTTATTGATCAGCGCCTGAATGGTTTTGCTTCTGTCTGAGGCCGATATGCCGGTAGTAGTACCGTGGCCAATTAAATCAACCGAAACAGTAAACGGTGTTTCATAAAGAGAATTGTTAGAACTAACCATCATGTCCAGTTCAAGTTCCAGACATCTCTCTGGAATAAGAGGAACGCAAATCAGACCGCGACCCTCTTTCGCCATGAAATTAATCATTTCAGGAGTAACATTTGACGCTGCCGTCAGAAAATCACCTTCATTTTCTCTGTCTTCATCATCAACAACGATGATTAATTTACCGTTTTTGATGTCTTCTATCGCAGATTCTATGCTGTCTAATTGGTATGGGTTCATGACTTAATTGACTGCAAAATTAGTGTAATTGCGATGATTTTTCGCTATCACTTCTTAGATTTACCTCATCGATATATTTTATAGGTCACTGTCCCAGGCGGTATTCCCCCGACTTTCGTTCCACTCCCTCAGAGTTAGCATTTCGAGTTCTCTGAGAGTTCGAACCTTTATGTTATCCTCTGTTTTTCTGTTTATAAATAAGGTTATGAGAGGTAGTCCGATTTTTAGCAATACAATTTTCATCCTTCAAAAATGAAAAAGACAAACTACAAATCGACTTAGAGATTGATAAGTGGGCAGGTCGACTTAATAAGTGGACCAATTAATTGATAAGTGGACCAGAGCGAATCTAAATACTTAGTTGAAAGGGCTTGTCTGAAAAATGAAACTGATGATTTTCAATCTGCCAGAAGGCTGTTCCATGACGGTTGGCTAAATCCATGTCGTGTGTTGAAACAATAATGAGTTTGTTTTTCTGCTCAGAAATGGCTCTCAGATCTTTGAACAATTGCATCTTAGAATGATAATCCAGAAAAGCACTGGGTTCATCCATCAAAATAATAGGAGTGTCTTGCACCAATGCTCTGGCAATATTAGCTTTTTGCCACTCACCATCGCTGATATTGTTTAGGTATTTAAAGCGTATATTTTCTATTCCAAGTAACTGTAAGGCTTCATTTAATATATCCAGATTTTTTTCGGTATGTTGCTGATAAGGGAATCGTCCGAATAAAATCAGGTCCTGAACCTTGATGTAATCCTCTTTAACTCTGTCTGTATTCACATAGGCGAGCTGCTTCGATAAATTGTTGTAAGATTTAAGTGCTCCAAAAATTGAGGGAGCCTGAACATGACTGGAAGGTAGATTATAACCATTGATACTGATAGTACCTGAAAGGGCCGGAATGAGTCCCGCGATGGTCTTAAGCAAAGTGCTTTTTCCCGAGCCGTTTCGTCCGCTCAGAATAATCAGTCCGGCTTCATCGATGTTGACACTAAAAGCCTGACAAAGGCTGGTGCTGCGACCAAATTCAAGAGCATCGATATTGAGAATTCCAGACATTAGTTGCGGTTTTTGAAAAGGATATAGATAACAAATGGTCCGCCTATGATAGCAGTACTCACATTTACCGGAATATTAACAGAAGCAATATTAACAGATGAAATAATCTGACTAATAAGGGCCATGCAAGCACCCAGCAGGGCATTAGCAATTAAAAGGTGTTTAAAGTTAGCGGTTTTAAAAAGTAATTTAACCATATTAGGAATGGCCATACCGATAAAGGCAATCGGACCGCAATAGGCGGTTGCCACACCGGTTAAAATACCTGTTACGGCAAGTAATTGGAAAGAAACTGAACTGGTATTTACACCCAGCGACCTGGAGACCTCGTCGCCAAGAACCATTACCGACAAAGAACGCATCAGAGAAAATGCCCAAATGAGTCCGCCCCCTAGTGTAAAACCCAATATTAAGAGATCTGACCCGATTGTAGAGTTAAAAGAGCCCATGCTCCACAGAGTAAAATATTTAAGGTCGCTGGGATTAGCGAGATAGCTAAGCAGATTTTGAAGAGCACCAGTAAGCTGACCAATAATAACACCAAACAGAAGGATGATGGCACCATATCCAAATCTGGCAGAGACTATGAGTATGAGAAATAAAATTGCAGTAGCGCCTAAAAAGCCAGCAATAGGAATGCTTAAACTACCAGATAGAAAGGGCAGGGCAGAAGCAGATATAATAACCATTGCCACCATAAGAGACGCACCCGAGCTGACTCCGAGAATATAGGGGCCTGCAAGCGTATTCTTGAATAATTGCTGAAGAATATGACCGGATACTGAAAGCGCCATACCGCAGCATATGGCAGTGATAGCAGAAGGAAGTCGGAACTGATAAACAATATTCATATCGCTTTCAGAGGAATGTGTCCCGAAACCAGCCGGAAAAGGCAGAAGAAAGATGGCAGCAAGGGCCAGAGCAATCAGACAAAAAAGCAGTATGAGCAGATGGCGATTGAGCATGTTGAAAGGGAATTCAAAAAAAAAGCCTTTCAGCTTAAAAAAGCCTGATCTTGCTCAGAATATATCAACAACTTAGCAATATTATGGAATATTGAGATTTTTTGGTAAATTTGCCACCCTATTTTATTTACAAAATACAATGACTAATCAAGACATATTAAATGGTATTTGAAACAATGCCGGACATGCTAATGTGAACCTGACTCCTGATGAACTGGTGCACAAAGCTCTAGAAAGAAAAGAAGGTGTAATAACCAGTCGTGGTGCTTTAGCCGCAGACACAGGCGAATTCACTGGCCGTTCTCCGAAAGACAAGTTCACTGTCTGCGATGAGAAGACCGAGAATACCGTTTGGTGGGGTAATGTCAATTTCAAATTTGAGCCTTCAAAATTTGATGCTTTGTTAAATAAAGTTTTAGATCACTACAAAGGCAAAGAGTTATTCGTAAGAGATGCTTATGCTTGCGCTCATCCTGAGTACAGATTAAACATTAAAGTGGTAACTGAATCTGCTTACCAGAACTTATTTGCCAATAACCTTTTCTTAAGACCTGCAGCTGGCGAAAGTCCGGAAGCTGAATGGTTGATTTTAGCTGCACCATCATTCAAAGCGAATGCAGCTGAAGATGGAACCAGACAACACAATTTCTCTATCATCAATTTTACGAAAAAAATCATCTTAATCGGTGGTTCAGGTTATACCGGTGAAATCAAAAAAGGAATCTTCACTGTGCTTAACTATATTCTTCCGCAAGAACGCAAAACTTTATCGATGCACTGCTCTGCAAACATTGGTGAAAAAGGCGATACTGCTATTTTCTTCGGTTTATCAGGTACTGGTAAAACAACCTTGTCAGCAGATCCGAACAGAAAACTGATTGGCGATGATGAGCATGGCTGGAACGATGATTCTGTGTTCAACTTTGAAGGAGGTTGCTACGCTAAATGTATCGACTTAACGGAAGAAAAAGAACCACAAATCTGGAATGCCATTAAACATGGTGCATTAGAAGAAAACGTAAGATTCTTTGAAGGTAGTAATAAAGTAAACTACGAAGACGTAAGCGTAACTGAAAATACCCGTGTTGCTTACCCAATCGATTTCATCGACAACATCGCTGTACCTTCAGTAGGTAAAGCGCCTAAAAATATCTTCTTCTTAACTTGCGACGCTTATGGTGTATTACCTCCAATCAGCAAGTTAACAGTAGAGCAGGCAATGTATCATTTCATCTCTGGTTATACTTCTAAAGTAGCTGGAACAGAAGCTGGAATCACAGAACCTCAAAGTACATTCTCTGCTTGCTTTGGTCAGGCTTTCTTACCATTGCACCCTGCCAAGTATGCCGAGTTATTAGGTGAGAAGCTTAATGCAAATCCTGACATCAATGTATGGTTAGTAAACACTGGCTGGAGTGGCGGTGGATACGGAGTAGGTAACAGAATGAAATTGTCATTCACCCGCGCTATGTTAACAGCTGCGTTAAATGGTGAGTTAGATAATATCGAATATACTTCCCATCCTGTATTTGGTGTATTAATGCCAAATAGCTGTCCAAATGTTCCACAAGAGATTTTACATCCAAGAAATACATGGACAGATAAGGCAGCCTACGATGCAACAGCAAATGCACTGGCTGAGAAATTTAACGAGAACTTCAAGAAGTTTGAAGAAGGTTCCAGCGAAGCCATCAGAAATGCTGCGCCTAAAGCCGTTCAAGCTCAGTAATTGAATTAATAGTATTGAAAAAAAGGCAGTGAATGATCACTGCCTTTTTTTATGCCCTTTGCTCTGTTAGAAAGCTTCAATTGCTACAAGATGTTTTATTTTGCATTGGTGTTTATTGATTGTCTAAGTAATTGACAATGAACAAAAATATTTTTAAAGTTAATTACAAGTAATGTTCTAATTATTAGTCAAATACACTTTGTTTTATGTAGTTAATATTTTCTTAAGTAATTGAAAAACTGATTTTTCTCACAATTTATTTATAATTAGTCTAAATAAAGATACTATATTTGCCACATGAAATATCGTTTACTACTACTTTTTCTCTTAAGCGGAGCCATTAATTCACTGAAAGCACAGGTACTTACCAAAGAAGATTCGCTGGCGGCGGGACTAACCATGACGGGTAAAACAACGGTTTTAAGTGGTTATGGTGAAATGATGATGTCTTATAACAAAGGTACTCAGACGGCCAACGCGAATGTTACCAGGTTTGTTACCTTTATGGGACATCGTTTCAGTAAGAAAGTTACTTTGTTTTCAGAGCTTGAACTTGAGAATGCGAAAGTAACGGGTGGTGGAAGTGGTGAGTTTTCAATAGAGCAGGCTTTTATAAAATTCGATATTAACCGAAGTAACTACCTTGTTGCTGGTTTATTTATTCCTCGTATTGGTATCATTAACGAAAACCATTTACCAACTACTTATAATGGCAACAGCCGGCATTTTGTTGAACGCAATCTTATTCCGTCTACCTGGAGAGAAATAGGCGTGGGCTTATATGGTCGCTTCGACCGACTACCGGGTTTTAACTACTACTTAGGGTTAACAAATGGTTTAAGCAGTGCCGGATTTACCAGACAAACAGGTATTCGCGAAGGTCGCTTTGAAGGCAATAATGCTACTGCCACCAACCTGGCCATCAGTGCAGCTGGTTTATAT
>JBJTNS010000111.1:0-10670 GCA_046074245.1 Chitinophagaceae bacterium
TGGTTTCCTGTTTCAACTGAAAGAGTACCAGAAAGTACTCGACGAAGTTGGTGCTTACCAGGCCTCTGATACAAGCAATCCTGTATACCTGAAAATTCTTGCTTACAGCAATCAGGAACTTAAAAAATATAAACCTGCTCAACAATACCTGGAAAAATACTTCAAATATTCACCAGCTGATAAAATCAATGCTCTGGACTATACTTATGCTGGTAAAATCTATGCTTCTAACGGTGATACAGTAAAGTCTATTAATTCGTTCAAATCAGCTCTGATGATGGATTCGACTAACGCTGATGTGTATTCTGAATATGGTAAAAACCTGTTCAATTTTAAACGCTATGCCGATGCAATTCTCATCATGAAGAAAAGAATCAGCTTGGAAAAAAGACCAAGCTCACTAGACTTCTACTACCTGGGTCGTGCCTACTACTCTTGCAAAGAATATGTGAACGCAGATACTTGTTTTGCCGACTTTGCAAGAATGCAGCCAAAAGCTCCGGATGGTTACCTCTGGAGAGCTAAATGTCAGCTTGAACTCGATAACATGAAAGATCCTAAAGGTTTAGCGATTCCATATTACACCAAATTTATCGAAGTAGCTTCTGCTGATGTAACCAAAAACAAAGCAAACCTCATTACTGCATACTCTTATTTAGGTTTCATGGCCCTGCATAACAAAGACAATGCGACAGCAAAAACTAACTTCGAAAAAGTAGTTGGTATCGATCCTGAAAATAAAGAGGCTAAAGAGCAACTGGCAAAATTGAAATAATAGCTGCTCAGACAATATTTTAAAGGCTGTCATCAGAATGACAGCCTTTTTTGTTTTCGTACCTGATTGGTAGCTTGAAAAGTAAAATTACTGTCATAAATTGGGGTATTTGATTGATTGAAATCCACCAAATGCTGTAAATGTTGAAAATATTACGGATTTGTTTTGCTGTAGAAGGCTTTGGCTTATGGTTTTTTGCTTTAAATTGTTATTTTTGCACCCTTCATATAAAATAGAATTAACGTAACAAAATGAAAAATAAAGGGTTAGTAATTTTCTTTGCAGTGGTATTTGTACTTACGTGCATCTATCAGTTGTCTTTTACCTGGATGGCCAGGAGTTTTGAGGCTAAAGCTAAAACATTTGCCACCAAAAATGGGGTCTATGATGCTGAAAAGTACAGAACATATGTAGATTCTTTGGGCAGAAAGCCATTACTGGATATCTATATTGCCAAAAAAGACTATTTCCAGTGCAAAGATGCTGAGTTAAAACTGGGTCTCGACCTTCAGGGTGGTATGAACGTTGTTCTTGAAGTGAACAAAGGTGAAGTGGTAAGAACACTTGCCGGACCAAACGGTAAAGACAAAGATCTTAACAAAGCAATCGAATTGGCTCAGGCCGAATACCAGAAGAATGGTGGCGATTTTATCGATATCTTCGTTAAGAATTTTAAATCTACTGCGCCAACCCGCCCTCTGCTGTCTCTGTTCACTAACAAAGATAACAAACGTTTAACGATGAGCTCTTCTGAAAACGAAGTTATCTCTTACCTGAAAAATGAACTTAACGATAAAGCTGATAATACAAGACAAGTTATTGAAGCTCGTTTGAATGCCGGTAATATCTCTCAGCCTACCATCCAGGAAATGGAAGGTGGCAGAATCTCTGTTGAATTGCCAGGTGTAGATAATCCTAAACGTATCAGAACCCTGCTCGAACAAAGCGCTCGCTTAGAATTCTGGGAAGTATATGGTAATAACCCTAAAAACAGATTTGAAGGTTATACCCGTATCTACACTCCAATGAACAATGCCTATGCTCAGAAACTTAAAATGAACAAAGGCCTTACTGTTGAAGATTCTAACAGACTGAAAACAATCTTAGCCATGGCCGATTCTACCGACCGCGACAGCGCTAAGAAAGCTTTTGATAAAGAAATTAACGCTAAAGATTCTTCTAAATTCCCTTTTGCTGAAGCTGGCTTAGTGCCAATGCAGGACAATAAAGGCAATATCGCTGAAAGCGGTGTGCTGGCAATGGCTGCTAAAGAGTCTATCACCAAAATCAATAAAATGCTGGAAGATGAAGCTGTGAAAAAAGTGCTTCCTAAAGACGTTAAGTTCGCCTGGAGTGCTAAAGCAGAAAGTGAAGACAGACCAATCTACTACCTGTATGCGCTGAAATCAACTAAAGATGACAAAGCTGCAATGGGTAGCGGTGAAGAAAATATCATTGCTGATGCTTTCGCTACAAATAACCAGAACACTGGTCAGGTTGAAGTTTCTATGAGCATGACTCAAACTGCTACCAGAGACTGGAAAAACTTAACCAAAAAAGCTGCTATCAACAACGATTTCATCGCAATCGTTCTCGATAATAAAGTGTTCTCTGCTCCACGCGTTAATGAAGAAATTCCTAGTGGAAACTCTTCTATCAGTGGTAGCTTCTCTGTTGAAGAGGCAACCGATTTAGCCAACGTGCTAAAAGCGGGTAAATTACCAGCTCCGGCTAATATCGTTGCTGAAGATGTTGTAGGTCCAACACTGGGTCAGGAATCTATCCGCATGGGTATGAACTCTATGATTGTTGGCTTCTTCGTGGTACTCATCCTGATGTTGCTTTACTATAACAGAGGTGGTGCTATTGCTACCGTTGCTGTATTCGCTAACTTATTCTTCCTGATCGGTATTCTCGCTTCTTATGGCGCTGCCTTAACTTTGCCAGGTATCGCTGGTATCGTGCTTACAATTGGTATGGCGGTAGACGCAAACGTACTGATTTACGAAAGGATTAAAGAGGAACTTAGAAAAGGTATGGTGCTTAAAACCTCGGTTAAACAAGGTTTCACAGCGGCTTTATCTTCTATCATAGATGGTAACTTAACGACTCTGATCGCGGCTATTATCATGACCTTCGTTGGTGCTGGTCCGGTTTATGGTTTCGCTATCACTCTGATCATCGGTATCATCACCTCTTTATTTACCTCTATTTTCATCACAAGATTGCTGATCGAAAGAAGATTGAATAAAGGTAAGTCAGTGTCTTTCTCTAATAAATTCTCTGCAAACCTGCTGATCAATGCTAACTTCGACTTCATTTCTAAGCGTAAACGTTACTATTTGTTGTCTGCTTCTATCATCATCATCGGTTTCGCTGTGTTAATCAGTAAAGGTGGTTTAAGTACCGGTATCGATTTCAAAGGTGGTTATGGCTATCAGATGCAATTAGATAAAGGGGTTGCAGCTGAAGAAATTAAAGCTACTTTAGATAAAAACTTAAGCGGAAGTAGCAATGAGGTTAAAACTATTGGTACTGAAGGTCGTTATAAAATTGTTACTACCTACAGAATTAACGAAGCTAATATGAGCGCAGACAGCATCGAAGACGATGTGATCAAAGCTCTGGCGCCGTTCAAAGCTACTAAAGAAAGTATTTTAAGTAGCTCGGAGGTAGGACCAACAATCGCTCAGAACATCAGAACTAAATCTATGTGGGTTGTTATCGTATCGATCATCGCTATCTTTATGTACATCTTCATAAGATTCAAAAACTTTGGATTCTCTGTGGGTGCGATCATCGCATTGGTTCACGACGTATTGATGGTGTTTGCAATCTTTGCTCTGCTGGATGGTATCGTGCCATTCGCTCTTGAAATAGATCAGAACTTTATCGGTGCGATCTTAACCATTATCGGTTATTCAATTAACGATACCGTGGTAATCTTCGACCGTATCAGAGAGAACTTCACTGAATACAGATCTGAACATGATAAAGGTAAATTGATTAATATCGCTATCAACCAAACTTTAAGTAGAACAATCATGACATCGGTAACAGTATTCGTGGTAGTACTTGTATTGTTATTATTCGGTGGTGCAGCCCTTAAAGGATTCTCATTAGCTTTGTTAATTGGTGTGGTAATGGGTAGTTACTCTACTATCTTTATCGCTTCTCCAATTGTACTCGACTTATTCAGAAAAGACAAATCAGTTATTAAATAATTGATTGTATAAATATTAAAAAAGCTCTGCTCAGGCAGAGCTTTTTTTTTGTGCAATAATTTACTCCGAATACATGGATAATTTAAAAATGAGATTAGGAGGCTTTATACAAATTCTATATTTTTGAAAGATAAATATATTTACAAATGTCAGTTTGGAGAAGGAAACCAATAGATGCATTTCATGCAGATGCTAAAAAAAGCGAACTCAACAGAGTCTTAACAAAATGGGGACTAACATCTCTGGGAATTGGTGCCATCATTGGTGGTGGTATCTTTACATTAACCGGTATTGCGGCACACGATTATGCGGGACCAGCACTGGCAATTTCATTTATACTCGCTGGTATCGCTTGTACCTTTGCTGCTCTATGTTATGCCGAATTTTCGTCAATTCTGCCAGTTGAAGGATCTGCTTATGCATACTCTTACGGAACAGTAGGTGAGTTGTTCGCCTGGTTCATCGGCTGGAACCTGGTCCTCGAATACATGATGGGAGCCACTACGGTCGCCGTTAGCTGGTCAGGTTATTTTGAAAAACTACTCGGTCTCTTCGGAATACATTTACCTCTCTGGATGGCCAACGATCCTGTTACAGCTACCGAAAAACTTCATAATGCTGAGGTAATGACCAAGATTTCTAATCTGATGACTTCCTCAGTAGATTTTATTACCCTTAAAGCGCAAGCCCTTAAAATGGGAATTGAAGAAACGTATTTTGCTCACTGGAAAACTCTGGAAGATGTTTCTAAATCTGTAAAAGGCAATACGCTTACTGACCTTCAATCACATTACTCTAGTATTGACTTACCTCAAATATTCGGGTTTAATTTTGCTTTCAACCTTCCTGCTGTAATTATTACAATTATTGTTACATGGATCTTAGTAAAAGGTATCAAAGAAGCTGCTAAAACCAATAACCTTATCGTTATTATTAAAGTAGCTGTGGTGCTCTTCGTTATTATTATGGGTGCTTTTTACATCGATACCAATAACTGGTTCCCTTTTATTCCTGAACGTATCATTGATGCTAAAGGTGTTGGTCACTTCGGTTGGGGTGGTATCGGTACTGCAGCCTCTATCGTTTTCTTTGCCTATATAGGTTTCGACGCTGTTTCAACGCAGGCAGGAGAGGCCATCAACCCGAAAAAGGACGTGCCTTTTGCTATCGTAATGTCATTAATGATTTGTACCTTACTATACATCCTCGTGTCTCTGGTGCTTACCGGTATGCAACGCTACGATTTATTAGATACAAAAGCCCCGGTAGCTTCGGCATTCGCTTCCATCGGTCAGCCTTGGGCTGTCTATTTCATTACCATTGCCGCTGTGGCAGGTTTAACCTCGGTTATGATGGTAATGATGCTGGGACAAACGCGTATCTTCTTAGGAATGTCTAAAGATGGTCTTTTGCCTAAAAAACTCTTCGGTCAGCTCCACCCTAAATTCAAAACGCCTTTCAGATCAACTGTATTTGTAGGGGTTATAATAGCCATAGTTGCCGCTCTTACTCCTATCGATAAAGTGTCTGAAATGTGCAGTATGGGAACTTTGCTGGCTTTCTCTATGGTTTGTATCGCTGTTTGGATTCTGCGTGTCAGAGAGCCTAACCTCGAACGCCCTTACAGAACGCCATATTTGCCTGTTGTCGCCACACTTGGTGTATTGGCAAATTTAGCCCTCATGTCTCAGGTAAGAATTGGTACCTGGTATGCCTTTATCATCTGGGGTGTTCTGGGAATTCTGGTATATTTCCTGTACAGCAGAAAGCATAGCAAACTTCACCCGGGTAACGAACATAAAGATTAAAGATTTATCTCGTATACAATAAAAAAGGGCATTGAAAACAATGCCCTTTTTTTATGCGATTTAATTTTTCCTTTTAATAGTTCTATTAATCTTCCTCGTCCTCCGGATCAATCTCTATCAATGTTGCACCTAACTCTTCCTTCGCATTGATGCTCTTCTCTAAAGATAATAAAATGCTTGGTAGTAATATTAAGTTCATAAACATACCAAAGATCAAAGCAATAGAAGTTAATACACCTAATACGATAGTGCCTCCAAAATTTGACGCTGCAAAAATGATAAAGCCTGCAAATAATGCAATGGCTGTATAGATAATACTCGGACCCGCTTCCATTAAACTCTCTGGTATGGCTTTGCTCATATCCCAGTTGTGTTTCTTTAAAGAGTGTCTGTACTTCGCCAGATAATGAATGGTAAAATCAACTACAATACCATATGCTATACTGAAAATGATAATGGTTGATGGCTTTAGTCGTATGCCGAAAAAGCCCATGATGCCGAATGTCATTATCAATGGAATGATATTAGGAATCAAAGAAATCAATACCATTCTCCAGCTTAAAAACAAAAAGGCCATCATCACTGAAATAATCAGTAATGCTGAGACCATACTCTGAATGAGGTTGTCAATCAGATAATCGTTGCCTTTCAGGAAAATAGCACTGGTGCCTGTGATTTTTACATTATACTGCTCCTTAGGGAAGATAGAGTCCAGTTTATTCTGAACTTTTTGAGAAAGTACTTTCATTTTCTGTGAGCCGATGTCAGCCATCTGTACACTCACTCTCGCCAGTCTGTATGTACTGTCAACCATCGATTTTACAACGCTCTTTTTATAATCCTGTTGCGGCAGATAATCTACGATGTTTGAAATGTCAACCACGTTTGGTACTATGAAATAGGCTTCATCACCTTCATTCATCCCCTGATTAGCAAATTTCAAGACGTCTGCTATCGATAATGGTTTTGAAAATTCAGGAAACTTGTACAGCTCTTTTTCCAGTCGGTTAAGTTTTTGCAATGTTGCGTAATCTTTCACTCCGCCTTCTGTTTTGGTGTCTATCACTATCTCGAATGGAAGTGTACCTTTCAATGTGCGCTCAAAGAAGTTTAAGTCTACTTTCACCGGATCATCTGCTGGTAAATCGTCAACCACATATCCAAGATTCTGAACTTTGGTTGAACCATACAGAGAAACAATTAACAGCACTGCTGTAATGATGTATATCAATCGTCTTCTGTTGTACACCCAGTAGTTGCATATTTCCATGACTCTGTTGAGTCGCTTGCCATCCAGGTGTTTAGTGTGCTGCGGTTTTGGTGGTGGCAGATAACTGTATACAATCGGAATGAATACCAGAGATACAACATAAACCAGCATGATAATAATACCAGACACAACAGAGAACTGATCCAGCATGGCGCTACCAGAAAAACTGAACACCATAAATCCTACCGCTGTGGTCACATTGGTTAAGAAAAGTGGTAAGCCGTTTTTAGAAATCAATCTGGTGATGGCTTTCATCTTATTTCTGTGTTTGGTATACTCCTGATGGTAGACATTGAGTAAATAAATACAGTTCTGAATGCCAATAATTACCATTAACGGAGGAAGGATACCAGTTAACAAAGTAATCTTATAATCGAGCATGGCCAGACAACCAAGCGTGGCAATAACACCAATAATTACAACTATAAGCGACAAGATAACTGCACTGATAAATCTGAAAAAGATGAAAATAAAGATAATAGTAATCAACATCGACAGATAAGTGAATATCTGAATTTCGTCGGCGACCTTAGAACTCATTATGGTTCTGACATAAGGTAATCCTGAAATATGAATACTGCAATTGTATTTCTTTCCAAAGGCTCTTGCGCGTTCTTCAATTCCTTTCACCAATGGAATTCTGGCTTTACTGTCCAGTTCTTTTTTCTTTAGTGTTACTGCAATTAAGGTAACATTGCTGTCAGGATTGTACAAGATGCCCTGGTAAAATTTCAGTGAGTTTATTATGCCTTTCACTGAATCCAGCTCTTGCTGAGTTCTGACGGCCTGATTGATGATAGGCTTAAACTCCAGGCGTCTGACTGAATCATTTCTTACCAGATTATAGGCTTTAGAAATAGAAATTACTTTCTCTACACCTTCTGTTTTTTCAATCTCATCGCTGAGTTTATACCAGTCATTGAAAAAGTTTAACTCAAATAACTTGTCGCTCTGCACACCGATAACGACCACATTACCATCTTCACCGAATTTGTCTTTGAATTTGATGTAATCAATAAAGTCGGGATCGTCCTGAGGGATAATCTTGGCATTGTCGTAGGTCATCTTCACCTTGGTGGCATAGTATCCGAATACTACAGTCATCAAGCCCAGCAACACTAAAAGCAGAAATCTGTTCCTTATACAAAAGGTTGAAATGGCATTCCACATGATTGACCGCAAAAGTACGCAAAACTTACTAGTCGCTCAAAATAAATTGAAGTCTTAATCGTTTATTTACTAATATGTTTTCAAGTTTTGTTCCTTCAATAATTTTCTGGCCATTTTTTACTGCTATGATTCTGCTTGTGTATAGTAAATTTGACAGGTTTTTTCACTTATCTTTTGACAGGAAAAAGCGCTGTCCAGGTTCTTTACAAACTATCAGGATACCTACAAAATAAACGTTTGTAACACTTGATGAAAATCTTTCGACAATTTAAATCAAGGTGTTTTCAATTTGTAATGTTTCATCCTTCAGGTTGTTCTGATAAAGTGTGGATACTGCCTTGCTGATGCGCATCTGTTTCCATGCTTTAAATCCTATTTTTGCATCTTAAGATATTAAAATCGCTATATAAAAATGTTATTATCTATTTTTTTACAAGCTGTTAATGATACAGCAGCAGCAGCTACTACAAATGCAGCAACAGCCGAAATGCCGGATAACCTCTGGAAACTGGCCGCAAAGGGTGGGGTGGTAATGATTCCAATCGGTATCATGTTCGTAGCCTCAATTTATCTGGCTATCGAAAGATGGTTAACCATTCAGAAAGCTTCTAAAATCGACCCTACTTTTATGATGAATATCAAAGACATGGTGTTGAACGACAATATCATTGGTGCTGATAATCTTTGCAAAAGAACAGATTCTCCAATCGCTAAAATGATTGAGAAAGGTGTATCCCGTATCGGTAAACCAATTCATGATATCGAATCTGCAATGGAAAATGTGGGTGTTATGGAAGTCTACAAAATGGAGAAAAACCTTGGTTTCCTCTCTACCATCGCCGGTCTTGCTCCTATGTTTGGTTTCTTAGGTACCATCTTCGGTGTGATTCAGATGTTCTATAAAATCTCTCTCGCTAACAGTATCCAAATCGATATCATCTCTGGTGGTTTGTATGTGAAAATGGTATCCAGTGCGGCTGGTCTGCTACTCGGTATCTTCGCTTTCGCCAGCTACCACTTCCTGATGCTTAAAATCGACAGAGTGGCAAACAAAATGGAAGCCTATAAACTCGAGTTCCTAGATATTCTTCAACAACCTGCTTAATCCAAATACTTACCATTATGGCTATTAGAAGAAGAAGTAGAGTGTCCACTGAATTTAGTCTGTCTGCTATGACAGATATTATTTTCATGCTGCTCATATTTTTCATTCTGACTTCTACGGTTTCTCCAGAACCAATCCTGAAAATTGTCCTGCCGAAAGGGGTAGATGATCAGCATCTTCCGGTTAAACCTATCAGAATGCAATTAAATGCGCAGGGTGAGTATGCTGTTAACGATGTTCGTGGTCTTACCTACGATCAGGTGCCAGCTGTACTCGCCGCTCAGTTAGCAAAAGATAATACAGCTCCTGTTAGTATTCATGCAGATAAAACCGTTCAGTACGAAAAAGTTATGGAAATGGTTAGTATCGCTAATAAACAAGGTGCTAAAGTTGTTCTGGCTCTGCAAAAAGAACAATAAATTATTACTAAAAATAAAACCCCGTAATCTTCTGACTACGGGGTTTTTTATGTCTTTAACTTTTTACTTTATTTCAAATCTTTTCTTAACTCATCACTGGTCTTGCTACTGCCATCATGACTCCAGCCTGGTGCCTTAAATAAGTATTTGAAACGCTGCGTAACCGGACCGGGTTTGCCCAGATCTTTAATGATCTTCTGCCACTCGCTAAATATTACCTTTAATGGATGAAAAGTGCCCAGATTGCTCGTTAAACCATACTTTGGAGCTTCTGTCTCTCTCTCGAATGTGCCAAACATTTTATCCCAGATAATCAATACCTGTCCCATGTTCTTATCCAGATACCTGACATTGCTGGCGTGATGAACTCTGTGATGCGATGGTGTTACAAAAATGGACTCATACCACTTTGGCATAAATCCTATCACTTCTGTATGCAGAAAAAACTGGTAAAACTGGTTGACGGCATACATGAACATAATAGTCAGTCCGTCAAATCCTAAAAAGGCTACCGGTATATAAAATAAAAATCTGTACAATGGCTGTAAGGTCGATGACCTTAAGGCAACAGTAAAATTATATTTCTCGCTGCTGTGGTGATTGCTGTGCACCGCCCACAACACTCTGCTGTAATGCTCCGAACGATGAAGCCAGTAAAAACAAAAGTCCTGAGCCAGAAAAACTACCACCCAGGCTGCCACTGGATAATAGGTCAGTAAATCTGGTTTGAATAAAGCGTGAGCATTGCACCAGTCGAGCACACCTAATGTAACAAATCTTAATGTATAATCTAAAGCTGCTCCAACCAGACCAAGCCAGATACTGATTAAACTGTCTTTGAAATGATAATTGTCTAAACCCTTTTTCCTGCCAATGTAAATTTCGGAAATGATAAATAA
>JBJTNS010000112.1:0-21351 GCA_046074245.1 Chitinophagaceae bacterium
ACTACTAAAAAAATCCTTTCTGTTACACGTCTCCCAATTGCACGTATCAACAAGTGGCACGCTGAAGCAGATGTCTCTGCAGTTTATGATGTTGTTAAAAACCAACTGGCTTTACAAGGTTTAAACATTACCTCATACTCAGCTACACAATTGGCCGATATGATATGGAATGGCAAAGGCAGCATTGGCAAAGCATATACAGGCTCCAGAGGTCTGATAGATACTACTGGAATAGGTTCCAAAATATTAATTACCATTGTGCCGGATCAGAAGCAGATTCTCCATTTCAGAGATACCAGTATTTTGCCTCTGGAAACACATTTAGGTTACGATAATAAAACTTACAGGTCATATGCCTTCAAACCTGCTTATAATGGATTTTATACCATCAGAATGCAAATAACTTCACTTGCTCCAAATTCTTGCAATGAATACAACTACAGCAGTAAAAAATTACTGGTTGGTTTCTATGCTCAGATGAATATGACAGATACCATCATCTGCCGCGGACAATACGTTGAATGCAGACCACAATTCCGTTATTTTGATGCATATCCTGAAATTACCTTCCAACACACCGACCCAATTGATTACTGGAGAGCTCGTATCTCGGAGGCTGGTAATGTTAACCGCGAAGGCTTTACAAGAACCGATTTAGATAAAGGGGATGATGGCACTCATTCAAGATCCATCTTTGGTGGTTTCCCATACTCTATCTCTGGATTAGACAATAAGCCCAACCAATACCTGCAACTGGGCGGAGGCACCAACTCTTTGTATTACAACCAGGATACTGGTCGCACCTACTTTATCAGAATGGCCAGCAGCGATAGTACAGGTTGCCGCGATACCCTCACCCAAACATTGTACACTACTACTGCCAGAGCGCATTTCAATTTATCAGTTAGCAGACCACAGTGCGATTATATCGTCGAATTAAGGGACAGCTCTTTTGTACAGGATCCGCATCTAAAAATCACAGGTAAAGCCTCTGATCAAATTATTAAATGGACCGTCAACTGGGGTGATAGAAGCTTCACAGAAACCAATGTCTTCTTTAATCAGTTGCCTGCTAAAATTGCTCATGCCTATGCACGACCAGGGATGTATAAAATTAAACTCAAAGTTGAAACCCAGCTAGGTTGTATATCGATGGACTCTATGAGCTTATATGTACCAGGACCATCTGTTGAGTTTGATACAATGATTAACAAGATTTACTGCATTGGCGATACCGTTAGTATTGAGAATACCAGTTTGTACAATACCTCTGATTCAAGCAGATGGATCTGGGAATTTGGCGACGGCAAATATGGTTTTCAAAACGATAAATTAAGCAGTACCAATAACCCGGTAAAGCATGCTTATATGTCTGAAGGTATATATCCGGTTACCCTCTACCAGTACTATATTGTAAAGAATGGTAACCAGACAAAATCTTGCAGGATTCAGTATCCGGATCAGAACTATAATGAGCACTTGTTCTTTGTAACGATTAATAATTGTGATAGCACTGGCATTAACGACCCTTACACAAATTCAGGCATACGCATGTACCCGAATCCTGCTCATAATACAGTTAATTTTGTATGTGACAAGCCTCATGAGTTGTATATCTTCAATACCCTTGGACAGTTAATAGAAACTATCCATGTTGAGAACAACACAGTAGCTGATTTGAGGCATCTAAGTAAAGGACTTTACATCATCCGCACGAGCACCAATCAGAATGTTGGAAAGCTGATTGTGGATTAAGTAATGATTTAGAAAGTCGGGCCAATGTAATAGAACTAAATACGTGACCCTTCGATGCAGGTTTCGACAAATGGCTCGCTTTTCTCGCCATTGCTCAACCTTTACTCAGGGACCCTGGGACAACTTGTGATATGTGAGGATAAACGATTTTTATGACGCAATTATTCAATCAGTTGCACAAAAATCGTTTATCCTTACAATAGTAAATCTAATTATTCGGGTGCCTGAGTAAGAATTGAGTACGCATGAAGCGAATGCGAAATGCACATCGAAATTCGCATCGAAGGCCTACTTTACTAAAAACAACTTTCAAAACCTAATCCCAAAATTTAAAAATTTGAACTAATTTAGCGATTCATTTGAATCAGCCGGAAGCCATACTAAAACAATACTTTGGATACGATACTTTTCGCCCTTTACAGAAAGATATTGTCGAATCTGTGCTGGCTGGTAAAGATACCATAGCCCTGCTGCCTACGGGTGGAGGTAAATCAGTTTGCTTTCAGGTACCTGCCCTCATGATGGAGGGAATCTGTATCGTTGTTACACCTCTGGTAGCGCTGATGAAAGATCAGGTCGAGAATCTCAAAAACAGAGATGTTATGGCCCTTGCTCTCTTTGGTGGTATGAGCCGCAGAGAAATTGAATTTGAACTCGAAAACTGTATCAATGGTAAATACAAATTCCTGTATGTGTCGCCAGAACGTCTGCAAAGTAAAAACTTCTGCGACTTTGCCATTAACATGAAGGTGAGTATGATTGCTGTTGATGAGGCCCACTGTATCTCTCAATGGGGCTACGACTTCAGGCCGCCATACCTCAGAATTACCGATTTTAAGGAGCGCTTTAACAAAGTGCCTGTTATCGCTCTTACGGCTTCTGCTACCCCCGAAGTTATTAAAGATATCGCTGAAAAACTTTCTCTCAGACATCCCTCCATTTTTAGTAAAAGTTTCGAGCGCGATAACCTGTCTTATGTGGTAGAAGAATGCGAAAATAAACTCGACCGTATAAAGACCATTTGCGAAAAAGTAAAAGGCAGTGCTTTGGTTTACGTTAAAAGTCGCAAGAAAACCAGTGACATCGCCGAATACCTCTGTCAGCATAACATCAACGCCGACTTCTATCATGCCGGTCTTGATCCGAAAATACGGACCATCAAACAAGACGACTGGAAAATGGGACGCACCAGAATTATGGTTTGTACCAATGCCTTTGGAATGGGGATCGATAAACCCAATGTGCGTTTAGTGGTGCACGAACAAAAACCCGATACCATGGAAGCCTATTACCAGGAAGCTGGTAGAGCCGGAAGAGATGGCAAACGCGCCTATTGTGTCTTGCTGTATTTTAAAGGCGATTTTCTGGAGGACGAAAAACAACTGGAAAATAAATACCCCGATAGTAAAGAAATTATCAGGGTGTATGAACTGATTTGTAATTACCTGCAGGTAGCAGTGGGTTCTGCACAAGGCCGAAGCTATAACTTTGATATTAACGAGTTTTGCTCTTACTATAAACTTAATCCTGTGCAGGTATTTAACTGCATCCGGATACTCGAATCAGAAAGCTACTTTCAGGCCAGCGAAGCCATGTACCTGCCTTCGCGTATGAAAATACTTTTGTCGTATACAGAACTTTATGAATGGCAAATCAGACACGAGAGTGTCGATGCCCTGATGAAAGTGCTGCTGCGCTCCTATGGTGGCTTATTTGATTTCTATACCAATATTTTTGAGAATGAAATTGCCCGTCGTCTTAAAAAACCAGAAAAATGGGTGAAAGAACAACTCACCAAACTGCATGAACTTGAACTGATAGACTATATCCCTCAGAACAATAAACCTCAGTTGTTGTTTCTCGAAAACCGCTTCAACTCTATCCATATAGCCGACGGTAAAATCGAATTTCTAAGACAGAGATACCGGGATAAACTGGCCTACATGAACCAGTATCTTACCAATAAACAGGTGTGCCGATCGAAATTTATGGTAACTTACTTTGGAGAAAAAGATGCCCGAGATTGTGGCTACTGCGATATCTGTCTGGAGAAAAAAAACAAAACTCCTGCCACTGAAAACGCTGATCTGAATCATCTGAAAACGATGATTATGGCAGGTGACCTGAATCTGGATAAACTCAAATCTTCGCTGCAGGCATCCAAATTAGAAGATTATTTGATATTATTGCGATGGCTAACAGATAATGGAGATGCTGAAATGAACGCTGAGGGCTTCTGGGTATGGAAATCAAAAAAATAATTACAATAGGAATCAGTGGCCATATCCACACCGATCAGAGAATGAAACGCATCGCTGGTTCGCTAACTAAAAATGGTGCCAGTGTCTTTTTATATTACCGCGAACATTTCAAATTTAAACCGGTAAAAACAGCAGATCAGCTACCTTTTACAACAATAGGCATGCGCATTCTGATTAATAATGGCATCTTGTTTTATCTGCTTCTGAACTGGCAACTATTCTGGAGACTGATATTCAGGAAAACTGATATTTACTACGCAGTGGATGCCGATACTTTGCCTGCCTTTACTTTACTTTCAATACTGAGAGCTAAGCCTCTGATCTATGATGCACACGAATATTTCTGTGAAGTTCCGGAACTACAAAATAGTCGTGTGAAAAAAAAGATATGGGACCTTGTCACACGCATTGGTGTAAGACGTGCATGGAAATGCCTGACTGTGGGACAGATGCTGGCACTGGAACTCGAGAAACGCTACCACAAGCCTTTTACAGTTGTAAGAAATACCACTAAAATTGAAGATTCTGAAAATCGTAATCAGACTCTGCCTTTCTCATTGCCAGATAAACCTGTCATACTCTATCAGGGCGCACTCAACAAGGGCCGCGAGCTGGAATTACTAATTAGCTGTATGCCCGAACTTCCCGAATTTCACTGTTTACTGGCTGGCGAGGGCGATCTGAGTGAAAGTCTGAGAGAACAAGCTAAGTCGATGAGCAATGTTCAGTTTGCCGGTTTGATAAGTCCGGATACCCTTAAAACACTCACCCCGAAATGCTTTGCCGGATATAATTTACTGGATGCAGAAGGTAGTCTGAGTTACTATTTTTCACTTAGCAATAAGTATTTCGATTATATCCATGCAGGTATTCCATCCATTAGTTCGCATTTGCCTGAGTACGAAGCTTTGAATGCCACGAACGCTTGTGGTATATGCATTGACAACACCAGAGAAGACCTCATTAAAACACTTAAAAACTGGCTTGCGGATACTGCAGTGTACCAAAAGTTCAGGGAAAACACTAATATTGCCAGAAAAGTATGCCAATGGGAAACCGATGAAGCTGCTTTATTAGCCCTGTTCAGATCTTGAAGAAAACCATTCATATTGTTGCCTTTGATGTGCCCTACCCTGCCGATTATGGTGGTGTTATCGATATTTATCATAAAATCAGAACCCTTCACGCGCAGGGAATCAATATTATTTTACATTGTTTTCAATATGGCCGGCCGGAATCTGCCGAGTTAAAAAGCATTTGCAAAAAGGTATATTACTATAAACGCAGTAAATACAAAAACCCTTTTATTGGAGACACTCCCTATATTGTCTCCACCAGAAATGATGAAGAGCTGCTGATTAACCTTTGCAAAGACAATCATCCTGTCATTTTCGAGGGTGTTCATTGTACCTACTTTCTTAACCACGAGAAATTAAAAAACAGAATAAGGCTGGTACGCAACCACAATATCGAACACGATTATTACAAGAACCTTGAACTGGTAGAAACCAATTATTTTAAAAAATACTTTTTCAGAAACGAATCCGATAAACTGAAGACCTACGAAAAGCATCTCAAAGGTGCTACTCATATTCTGGCAATTTCGCCCCCTGATCACCAGTATCTCAATAAAAAATACCACAATTCGGTGCTGGTTCCGGCCTTCCATTCAAATGACAAGGTTGAATCTAAAGAAGGCCGCGGAAAATTTATTTTGTACCATGGCAATCTGGCTGTTGGTGAAAACAATTATGCGGCCTTGTATCTGGTAAAAGAGGTATTTTCTCAATTAAATATTCCCTGCACCATCGCGGGAAATCATCCAAGTGATGAACTCAAAAAAGCCTGTCAGAAATACCCGCATATAACCCTGGTGGACAGCTGGAGCAACGAACAAATAATGGATGCCATCGGCAAAGCCCATATCAATGTATTACCAACTTTTCAGGGGACCGGTATTAAACTGAAACTACTGAATGCTTTGTATTGTGGCAGATTCTGTATCGTTAACCCGGTGATGGTGCATCAGACCACCCTGGAAAAAGCCTGCATCATTTCAGAAACTTCAGAACGTATGGTTGAAGATATTAATCAATACTGGCAAAAAACATTCGGTGCGGAAGAAGTTTCGGGCAGGAAGCAGATACTGGACAATAGTCTGTTCAGCAATTTGAATAATGCCAGCATCATTTTAAAGCTTTTAGACAAAGCTTAAATCCATTAAAATATTGCGTTAAATTTGACAGAATTTCTTTAAAAATTCGATATCTTTGTGCTGTGGGCGGAATATTGGAAGTATTAACGAAAAAGCAGGCAAAACCAAGAGGTTTCAGGTATAAGCCTATGTACTTCAGAGCCGAAAAAGCTGAATTTACAGCTTATGTGGAAAGGCTGAGAGAAGAGAGAGATGCCGCAGACAATGGTCAGTTTATTCCAGCTAATTTCAAAGGTAAATTCACCAGAAAATCTCAAAGAAAAAGCTCTGCTCAGCTGGCCATGTACAATCTCAGACTTTTAGTATTTCTCTGTCTTTTGATAAGTGCTGCATACTTGCTTTTTCAAACCAGCTATATCGATCGTGTTTTCAGACAATTTCTAGACATCTTCAGCAAAAATAATGGACTGTATTAAGCTTTTACCCGATAACATTGCCAACCAGATCGCGGCGGGTGAGGTGGTACAACGACCAGCATCAGCTGTGAAAGAACTGCTAGAAAATTCTCTCGATGCCGGTGCTACTGAAATAAAACTGAATGTTAAAGAAGGGGGTACACTTCTGATTCAGGTGATTGATAATGGTTTTGGCATGAGTCCGACCGACGCCCGCATGTGCTGGGAACGGCACGCTACTTCTAAAATCGTTAAAGCCGACGATTTGTTCCGCTTAACAAGCTTTGGTTTCAGAGGTGAAGCACTTGCATCAATAGCTGCTATTGCGCATGTTGATATGAAAACCAAAAGACGCGAAGATGAATTAGGAACACATATCCGCATTGAAGGCAGTAAAATCATTGAACAGGAGCAAATCGCCTGTCTTAATGGTACCCAGTTTGCTATTAAAAATCTGTTCTATAATGTCCCCGCCAGAAGAAACTTTTTAAAAAGTATTCCGGTAGAACTCCGGCATATCATAGACGAATTTACCCGTGTGGCAATGCCGCACCATCAGATTGCCTTTAGCCTGTTTCACAACGATAAGGAGGTATTCGACCTTAAACCCGCTTCAGCAGCTCAGCGTATTGCTGAACTGATGAATAAAAAGAATGATAAAGACTTTTTACAAGTCAGCGAATCACATGATTTGCTTAATGTAAAAGGATTTGTAGGGAAACCAGAAATAGCTAAAAAAACCAGAGGAGAACAGTTCTTATCCGTCAATAACAGATTTATCAAAGACGCTTATCTTCACCATGCAATAGTCAACGCATTTGACCAGTTAATTGCTAAAGATCAGTACCCGATGTATGTCTTATTCCTCGACATAGAGCCTTCGCGTATTGATGTCAATATACATCCAACCAAAACTGAAATTAAATTTGATGATGAGCGCGCCATCTATACGCTTGTAAAATCGGCGGTTAAAAAGGCTCTCGGACAGTATGTGGTGATTCCGGAACTTGAATTCAGCGATCCAAATGTTTTCAATCCTGTGGCTTTTCTGCAGCAAAATACTACCGAAACTCCTAAAAAATCTGCCGGCAATTCACAGCATTTTAGTCCGTTTCCTGGCAATAACAGCATGAGAGGTGTGCAAACGGCTCAATGGCATAAACTTTTCGAAAATCAATACCTCGAGAATCGTCAGGATAAAGAAGATACACCACAGCAACAACTCAAAATTGAAACACGTGTTAATACTATCAGTGACGCTTTTCAGCTGGCTAACGGGTACCTGATTGCCAAAAAAGAAGAACAACTGATTGTTGTTGATCAGCGTGCCGCTCACGAACGCATATTGTTCGAAAAATACATGCATTCAATTGAGCGCCGTTCTGCTCCGATTCAGCAACTTCTTTTCCCAAGAACACTCGAACTATCAGGCACAGATTATATACTGGCTCACGAACTACTGGATGAAATGAAAGAACTGGGTTTTGATGTGGCAGATTTTGGATCAAACTGTTTAATCATTAATGGCGTGCCTGCTGAAACCATCAAAGGAACAGAAAAAGAATTACTGGAAGGTTTGCTGGAACACTATAAACAGAATGCTTCTCAGTTCGCCGGCGATAAACGCAAAGCTCTTGCCGTATCTCTTGCTCAGAACGAAGCCATTCTCAGAACAAGAAGCTTAAAATCTGAAGAAATAAATGACCTGCTCAATCAGCTATTCGAATGCGAACAGCCTGCTACCAGACCAAATGGAAAAGCTGTTTTTGTAGAGTTCTCTTCAAACTATCTTAACGACCTATTTAAATAATGAACAGGATATACCTGACACCCGTTGTCAAACAAATACTCATTGCCTGCATCGTTCTGTACCTCGGAACCATGTTATTAAAATATCGCCAGATTTTCGATCTGGATACTGTGCTGGCCATGCACTACCCTTTGCATCCGGATTTCAGACCCTGGCAGATTATCACACACATGTTTATGCACGACAGTAATGGTTTATCACCACACCTTTTGTTTAACATGTTTGCGCTGGTAAGTATCGGAACAATTGTTGAACGCTTTTTAGGAAGTAAGAAATTTCTTCAGCTGTTTTTATATGCCGGTCTGGGCTCTATAGGTTTACATATCATTGTCGAAACTGTTATGGTGCACAGTGCACTTGGAGAATGGTTCCCTTCTTTTAATTCTCTCGATATACAACTCAACGACGATAACAATCCATATACTTTCAGTACGCGTTATACGCAGGATAGTTTTGACACTGTGGCAAGAGCCTATTTTTCAAAATTACTGGGTGCCAGTGGCGCTATTTATGGCATTATTGTGGCTTTTGCCTACTTCTTCCCTAACACCGAACTGATGTTCATGTTTATTCCATATCCGGTTAAGGCAAAATATCTGGTACCTATTATGATAGGTTTAGATATCTATCTGGCGGTGAGTAATTTTGGATGGGACCCGGTTGCGCATTTTGCCCATATTGGTGGTGCACTTACAGGACTGGCTGTAGTTTGGTACTGGAGAAAATTCGATAGAACAAACTTCTATTAACAGTTGATTTTATTCACCCTGTTCTGATGTCTGCCACCTTCGAATTCGGCAGATAAGTAGGCTGTAACAATTTCTTTTGCTGTTTCTGTACTGATAAATCTGGCAGGCATGCATAGAATATTGGCGTTGTTATGCTGACGGGCCAATGCACCTAACTCGGGTAACCAGCAAAGTGCTGCACGAATACCCTGGTGTTTATTCGCTGTTAAGCATACACCATTGCCACTGCCGCAAATTAAAATACCTAAAGAATTGGTATCTGCTAAAACAGCTTCTGCAACCGGATGAGCAACATCTGGATAATCCATAGAATCGGTGTTGTAACAGCCGAAGTCTTTTACTTTAAAACCTGCTGATTCTAAGAAACTGATGATTTCTGCTTTCAGATCAAAACCTGCGTGATCTGATCCTATCTGGATATTGATTGAATTATTCATTGGTGGCTGCTTTTTGTTTTTCTACGCGTTTTATAATAAATATTCCTAACTCAAATAAAGAGTATAGTGGAATGGTAAGAATAACCTGACTGACTACATCAGGAGGAGTGGCAATGGCTGCGATGACAAGTATCACCAGAAAGGCATGCTTGCGGTATTTAATGAGGAAGGCTGAACTCAGCAATCCAATTTTTGCAAGAAAATACATCACTACCGGCAATTCGAATATTAATCCTGTGCCCACCACAATCATGGTCATGAACGATATCACATTCTGCATGTTGATTTCGTTTTTAATCAGGGGACTTAAGGTGTAACTACCCAGAAAATTAATAGAGATAGGGCAAAGTACAAAGTAACCAAACAACACACCAGACATAAATAAGAAAGTGGTGTAAAAGGTAAATCCTCTGGTATTATTTATTTCTTTCTTGCTGAGCGCTGGCTTGATAAACAACCAGAACTGGTAGAGTACAACAGGCATTGCCAGAATAATACCTACCAGAAACGCCAGTTTAAAAGACATCATAAACTGACCAGCCATCTCGGTATTTTGCAAACTGAAATTTAATTCCTGCACACAGAAATCGTCGCTTTGATTGAAGTAATGCGACATTTCACAAAGTTTGCGGTAAGTAAAGAAATCAACTCTTAGTGGACCAAGAATAATCTGGTGAAAGATATAGTCCATGTAAAAGAAGCCCAGAATTGAAAACCCTACAATAGCGTAAGCGCTTCTCAAAAGGTGCTTTCTGAGTTCATCTATATGATCGAAGAAGGACATTTCCTTCCCTTCTTCAACTGGTTCTTCTATGTGGTCCTGATCTAATGCCAAAATAAATTACTACTATTACATCACCATACCACCGCAAACATTGATTGTCTGTCCGGTGATGTAGGCGCTCATATCGCTGGCAAGGAATAAACAGGCATTAGCAACATCTTCTGTGCTTCCGCCTCTTTTTAATGGAATAGTATCCACCCAGGTTTTCTTAACTGCTTCGTCTAAACCAGCAGTCATTTCAGTTTCAATAAACCCTGGAGCAATGGCATTGCATCTTACATTTCTGCTACCAAGTTCTTTAGCCATAGATTTGGTAAAACCTATCATTCCTGCTTTACTGGCAGCGTAGTTAGACTGACCAGCATTGCCGGTAACACCTACTACAGATGACATATTGATGATACTTCCGGCTCTGTTTTTAAGGAAGGTCTTCAAACAAGCTTTGGTAAGATTGAAAGTTGATTTAAGGTTGGTATTAATTACATCATCCCATTGCTCTTCTGTCATGCGCATTAAAAGGGTATCTTTCGTAATACCTGCATTGTTAATCAACACATCGATATTACCGAAGTCGGCTACAACCTGGTCGGCTAGCGTCTGTGCAGCATTAAAATCAGAAGCGTCACTTTGATAACCTATTGCTTTAACACCATATTTTTCAGACAATTCTTTTTCAAAAGCACGTGCTTTCTCGACAGAACTGGCAAATGTAAATGCGATATTAGAACCATTTTTAGCAAACATTTCTGCAATGCCTTTTCCAATGCCTCTGCTGGCGCCGGTGATTAATGTTGTTTTTCCTTTTAGCATAAATGACGAATTTGAGTGCGAAATTAATTAAAATTGACCTAGTTTAAACAATATTCGTTGATATTTTAATTTTCAGGTAAAGGGTGAGGATGATGTTAGTGCAATACCTTTACCGTGGATTGTGAGACTGACATGCAGTAGAACGTGGGGCTGACATCTACCGTGGACCGTGGGTCCGACCTTTACCGTGGACCGTGGGTCCGACGGTTATACCTTCGCTCTCACTCTCATTCTCGCCGGTCGCTGAATCGGCGCCTATCATTTGTCTGCATCTTTTAATGATTTCTCTATTCCCGTCGCTAGCCGCTCTGATTCTCGTTCTCACATTCCGTGGGTCCTACGGTTATACACGAACCCATTTTTGTGCGACGCAGGAACTTTGCCATGGGGTCGCTTTCACATTCAAACTCGCACACATGTTCAATTTATGATTATTCTCTTATGGCCTTCTATTGTCCGTGGACCGCAGGTCCGACGGCTATACCTTTGCTCTCGCTCTCATTCTCACTCTCATCTGTTCGTGCGCCAGCAACCTTCTTTCCTATTTCCTAATCCCTTTTCTTCACGCCAGATTCATCGCGTAATGCATAATTCCACACTCGTCGAACTGCGGACCATAGGTCTGGAAGCCCAGTTTCTCATAGAAAGGAACCGCATGCAATTGCGCGTGCATCATCACTTTTTCTGCATATGGCAAATCCGCTAAGACGGCCTTTACCAATGAAGCGCCAACACCCTGAGCCCTGTATATTTTCTCGACCGCAAATCGCTCGAGTTTGATTACTCCTTTATCTTTAAAACGCCATCTCGCTGTTCCTGCTGGTATACCATCTACATAGGCAATAAAATGCGTGCATTTCTCGTCTTCATCGTCGTACTCCTCTGATGGATCAACTACCTGCTCAATGACAAAAACATTTCTTCTTATCTCAAATGCCTGCGTCTTTTGCTCAGCACTGGTAATTTTTTTTACATCAATCATCTTACTTGAATTTTGCTTTAAAATATGGCCAGCTTGACAGCCACTTTCTTTTGTCTAAATACCTTAAATCACGCTCATGCGCATAGGCTTCTCTCTCAAAACTTATCGACATGTACGCGGTGTGATGTTTGAATCCACATCGAAACATAGCTGTCCAGTATTCCAAAAAATACCAGATATAAAAGGGAATAATTAATAATTCAATCTGCTGACGGTGATGAATGAGCTCGTGGTTCAGAATGTACTTATCGTTGCGGCAGTTCTGATTTCTAAAAATCACAAATGGCCATGATGCCATTGCTGTTACCTGCTTGTTGCGCAAGGTGAAAATGTCGAGCACAAAACCGCTCACTACCACAATCATCCGTTACCCTGATTTTTTTTATCCTCTTCCTCTTTTCTGAGTCGCTCTTCCTCTTCCTTGCGTTTACGACGCTCTTCACGCTCCTTTTCTATCATCTGCTGAAGCTTTTCCTCTTCAGTCAGCTCTTTCTCAGTCCCGGTTTTTTTAGCAGACTCAATAGCTTTTTTATTCAGCGAATCTTTAAGCATAACAATCATTCGCCTCAAACTATCCGCTTCATAACTAAGCGTTATTCGTTTAGCCTGCTCTGAGGTTAGTTCATTGGTTACTTTATCTAACTGTTTGGTAAGATCTTTTGTCTCTAAAAATAAACTGTTACTTTCGTCGTTTAAAGATTTGTTTTTCTTTTCAAGGTCTTCAATGGTGGTTTTTTGCGTACTCACCATATTGGTTAAATTGATGATAATATCACCATCTTCATTGCCTTTTTCAATTCCCTGTTTAAAATCTTTTAACTGATTCAGCTCTTCTTCCATCTGAGCCAGCTGTGTCTTTAAGTTTTCGTTTTCAATATCTAAACTCTCAACTTGCTGAGAAAGTCTGTTTTTTTGCCCTAATAAAGCAGTATCACTATTTCTTGTTCCGCCACCACTGGTTTCACATAATTTAAGTTTAGTCTTATACTCGTCCAGCTCCTTATCCTTTTTATTGATCTGATCCTTCAATTTAACAATAATCTGGGTGAATGATTCTTCAATCGACTTGGCATCTGTGCTGCTCAGGGTATTTAAATCCTTCTTCTCTTCTGCTAATATCTTTAAATAATCGAACTTCACTTTGCTGTCAGAACCGACATAAATACCAATTTTACCTTTGTTGAGTTCTATGTCTGTAAACGATTTGAGGTACTGACCATTGATATATAAATCGTATACCTTATCGTAGGTTTTTACAATAATTGTATTATCTGTCTTGGTAATAGCAGTAGGTGCCTTAAACCAGCCATTGCCAGAACCAATCAGTGGCGTTTGCTTGTCTTTAGAAATTTTAAGAATTCTGTATTCCTTTTTCTGATTGATTTCAACGAGTATACCACCACTGGTTTCGGCTTGCGCCATCATCACCAAACCAGCACTCTGCTTTTTATTTTTATGGTCGCCAAAACTAACGGACGCTTCGAGTTGAAACGAAGTATACTCATCGTTGGAATTGGAGAATAAATAATAGCCTGATTTCTTTGACTTGCGAAACAGTTCGTAATATCCGTTCTGGGCAATGAACAAATTGTCTGCATTGAACGTATTGCTCCAGGTTTTATCCACCTGATTGAACTGTTCATGTAGTAAAAGTTTAGTAAACTCTTTATTGATCTCCTGCCCAAAAGCAAAAATTCCGGTGCTGCACATCCAAATTAGAAATAATTTCTTCATCTTTGCAATTGACTCCTGTTGGAGCAAAATTAATATAATTTAGCTAAATGAACCCTTGTTTTAAATTTTTATTCCCTTTACTCTGTGTTTTTACTATCTCCTCGTGTTCCAATGATCTTGAAGTTCTGGCTGACTATAAGGAATCTGCCGCCATTTATGGTTTGCTGGATCCCAATATGTCAATTCATTTTATCAAAATCAACAAAGTCTTTACAAATGTTAACGCGAAAGCTTCTGATGTAGCTAAAATAGCTGACTCGCTTTATTTCGATACCATTGCTCCGGAACTGGTAGAAAATGGTACTGGTAGACGTATTCCTCTCTACAAAGCCAATATCCTCCTGAAAGATAGTGGTACTTTTGCCAGCGCCCCTAATTATTTATACGTTACAAAAGAAAGAATTTACAGCAACCAGACCTATAGGTTTGAACTACGCCTGCCTAACACCGGCACACTGGTAACCGCTGAAACAAATATGGTGAACACCCCATTCTTTCAACTGCCAGTCAACTTCGGTCAGAGAGTGTTTAGTGTTCAGCCTGTAGGCACCATTCCCGTATCTTTCCAGTCGCCTCAGAAAGGTAAAATATTCGATGCTTTTTTCTATTTTAACTATATCGAGGTAGATAAAGCCGATACCAATATTAAAACTTTAAAAACCATAGAATGGAAAATTCTGAGAAGCTACAGAACCCTTACCGATAAAGGTGGTGAATTTGTCCTTCAGAGAATTCCAGGTATCCTGTTCTACGACCTGTTACTGAACTCTATTCCAAAAAACGACAATGTCATCAGACGGTTTACTGAATGTGAACTGGCGCTGATATCCGGTAATCTTGAACTTGATACCTACATCCAGGCCTCAGTGCCCTCTATTGGTATCGTGCAAAAGCAAAGTGATTACAGCAATGTCACTAATGGCATCGGATTGTTCGGTTCCAGAAATACCTTGTATCTCAACCAGATCACCATTTCGGATATTACCAAAATTATTCTTACTACTGATGACAAATACCTGCCGATGGGATTTGTCAGATAAGCGTTTTTCTACCAATTTTATGACAGCTTAAGACATTCTGTCATAATTTTTCTTCTAAACTGGAAAAAAAGCCATAAAAATGCCACATAAAACTGAATGGCACTAGGTTTGAAAACCCAATGTTATAACGTTGAAATAACATTTTTATGAGCAAAATAATAGGCATAGACTTAGGAACAACCAACAGTTGCGTTTCTGTAATGGAAGGTAACGAACCAGTTGTAATTGCAAACAGCGAAGGTAAAAGAACCACGCCTTCTGTTGTTGGTTTTATGAAAGATGGTGAGCGCAAAATTGGTGATCCTGCAAAACGTCAGGCCATCACTAATCCGAGAAACACCATTTTCTCAATCAAAAGATTCATGGGTAACAGCTTCGATCAGGTAACTGTAGAAACAGGTCGCGTACCTTATGAAGTAGTTAAAGGCGATAACAATACGCCAAGAGTTAAAATTGACGATCGTCTTTACACACCACAGGAAATCAGTGCAATGATTCTTCAGAAAATGAAGAAAACAGCCGAGGATTATCTTGGCACAGAAGTTAAAGAGGCTGTTATTACAGTACCTGCATACTTTAACGATGCGCAAAGACAAGCTACTAAAGAAGCCGGTGAAATCGCTGGTTTAAACGTAAGAAGAATTATCAACGAGCCTACTGCTGCGGCACTGGCTTATGGTTTGGATAAAAAGAACAGTGAGATGAAAATCGTGGTGTTCGACTGCGGTGGTGGTACTCACGACGTATCTGTTCTGGAACTTGGTGATGGTGTATTCGAAGTTAAATCTACCGATGGTGATACTCACCTGGGTGGCGACGACTTCGACCAAAAGATCATCGACTGGTTAGTACAAGAGTTTAAAGACGAAAATGGTGGTCTGGATTTAAGCAAAGACCCTATGGCTCTGCAACGTTTGAAAGAAGCCGCTGAAAAAGCTAAGATTGAATTATCAAGCACTACCAGCACCGAAATCAATTTGCCATATATCATGCCGGTAGATGGTATTCCTAAACACCTTGTGAGATCATTAAGCAGAGCAAAATTTGAACAACTGGTAGATGATCTGGTACAAAGAACCATCGAACCTTGTAAATCTGCCCTGAAAAACGCTGGTTACAGCACTTCAGATATCAACGAAATCATTCTTGTAGGTGGTAGTACCCGTATCCCGGCTGTACAGGCTGCTGTAGAGAAATTCTTCGGCAAATCGCCTTCAAAAGGTGTTAATCCTGATGAAGTAGTAGCTATCGGTGCAGCTATCCAGGGTGGTGTGTTAACTGGTGAAGTAAAAGATGTGTTGCTTCTGGATGTTACTCCTCTAAGCTTGGGTATCGAAACCTACGGTGGGGTAATGACCAAATTAATTGAGGCAAACACTACCATTCCAACTAAAAAGAGCGAAACATTTAGTACTGCCAGCGATAATCAGCCAAGTGTACAACTTCATGTTCTGCAAGGTGAACGCCCAATGGCTAAAGATAACAGAACCATCGGTATGTTCAACCTCGATGGTATTCCGCCAGCACAAAGAGGTGTGCCTCAGATCGAAGTAACATTCGATATCGATGCCAACGGTATCTTAAATGTTAGCGCAAAAGATAAAGGAACTGGTAAAGAGCAAAAAATCAGAATTGAAAGTTCAAGCGGACTGAGCAAAGACGAAATCGATCGCATGAAACGCGAAGCCGAAGCCAATGCTGAATCTGATAAAAAAGCAAAAGAAGAAGTTGAAAAACTAAATACCGCTGACACTTTGGTATTCACTTCAGAGAAAAACCTGAAAGAATACGGTGATAAATTACCAGCTGATAAAAAACAAGCTATCGAAGAAGCTCTGGCAAGTCTTAAAACTGCCCACCAGAACAAAGATATCGCTGCTTGTGACACTGCTTCTGAAGCTCTGAACAAAGCATGGGAAGCTGCAAGTCAGGATATCTACAACGCTCAGCAAGCTGGTCAAACTGAAGGTGCCACTGCCGGTGGAGCCGACAACAATGCAGGCAATGCCGGAGCAGATGTTGAAGATGTTTCTTTCGAAGAAGTTAAGTAATTAACAATTAAGTCAATAAATCAAAAAAGCCCTGTTTCCAGGGCTTTTTTTTTGTGTTATGTATTTTTAGTTCTTAAATGGTAGTGTTCGGTAAGTCGCACGACTTTACGGTACAAAGGTGCCCTAAATAATCAGTAATCCAGTCCCAAATTTACCAAAACCCCTTCTCAATATATCAAAAGGCAGTTTTAATTGAATTCATTCAGTGATATTCAGGTAGAATTTCTAAAAATATTGATATGTCTATATTCCAGCACGCTAAATATGATAAAAATATTACATATTTGCCTGGTGAGAATCAGATTTCTGATAGTTGTTATCCTGGTATTTTGTTTTAATTCTGTTAAAGCACAGGAACAGGTCTATAAATTTTTCACGATTAAAGAAGGACTTCCTACCAATAATATCTTTAAACTAAAATTTGATAACAAGGGTTTTCTCTGGATTGCTCACGACAACGGTATCAGTAAATACGATGGCTTTTCATTTAAAACCTATATCAGTCCCCAGCAAAAATCGAATGTTTATACAGACATCTACGTTGGTCCCGACGGCAAAATATGGATGACGAACCTGGGTATGCAGGTTTTTTATATTGAAAATGACGAAATGAAATTGTTTAAGTCGTTCGACTTAAACTACACGCCTACCACACTAAAAATGGGCTTTATGTCTAATGGCAACCTACTTTTTAATGCAGAGGGCGGTATAATTGAATACGATATAAGGACTAAAAAAGAATTTAAATATCCCATCAAAACACCTATTCAATTTTTTGCAGTTAATAAAGATACAGCCTATTTCAACAATCTCAATAGCAAGAAATTAATTAAATACTATAACCACCATCTCGACTCTATCAGTTTAAGTCTGCCACACTCGGTAATATTCGTCAATGATAGCGTATGCATCAGCACGTATAACACTTCAAAAGAACTCTATATCCGATATGGGAAAAATTTCTCAAAATCGCATACTACCAAACTGGATTTTAACTATAACTATTCCGAAGCTTATGGCGACGATTTTTATGTGTTTACAACTGGCAATGTCGTAAAAATTAATCTTAAAGATCTTCAGTTCAAAGCAAGAGAAATTTATGATGGTCATAGCTATACCCACTTTGCAAAAGATCGTCTGGGCAATTACTGGTATTCAACCCTAAACGATGGAATTATATTTATGCCTTCCAGTAAAGTCGAGAGAATCGATGTGGGTGAAAAGTCTAATTTCATAAAAATGGTGCAGTTTCGCAACTCTGTACTAGGCATCACTCAAGACAATCAATTGTACAAATTTGAGAGATCTGAAACTAAAAAATTACTCGATCTCAGTGAAGAGTTTAATTATAAACCCATCATCGTTTTTAAAAATCTTAATCACAAGTTTTTATTGTTAGGCAATAGTCGTTTTGTTTATCTCGACTCTAACTTCAACTACCGTCCGTACATCAACGAAATTTCGTTAAAAGATGCCAGTATGGACAATAAAGGGAATCTCTTTATGGCGACAACTGGTAATGTAATGTATCACAGTTTCAACGACTACGTGAACAGCCATATCTCTAAACAAACCAGATTCAATACCACTGATAGCAATATAAAAAGACTCAAACAAATAGGCCGCTTTACCTCAGTAAAATATGATACTCTGAACAATCAGTTGTATTATGGTGGTATCCCCGGTTTTTTCAGAATGTCTGATGCCGGCCTCATTGAGGAAATCAAAGACGGCAAGGAACAAATATTTACCAGTTTTATCGATTATAAGCCACCCTATATTATTGTCGGTACAATTCAGTCTGGTGTCTATATCTTAAAAAATGGAAAGATCTACAAACACTTCGACAACTTAAACAGTACGCTGGGTAATACAATCATTAAAATCAAACTGTATAAAAATACCATCTGGATTCTCAGTAACAAAGGCCTGCACACCATACATCTTGATGATTTTTCTATTAATTCGTTCTCGTATATCGGAGCAGTTGATTTAAATAATGGTAGCGACTTTACTATCAATCACGATTTGCTCTATCTGATTACATCACAGCAGACATACATGGTGGACATGCGTGAAATAAGAAAGAAACCACCAATTATCCCTATGTATTTTAAATACATTACGGTTGGAGGTATAAAAAACTTTAACCTGAATGGACTTGAATTTGACTATAATCAAAACAGTTTCGAAATCGGTATCGAGAGTCCTGCTGCCTCTGTACTGGGCAATGTAGAATACGAATACAAAATCAATAATAATGACTGGGTGTATCTTAATAACGGTCAGCGTGAACTGTATTTGAGTCAGCTCTCTCCGGGCAGCTATACCATCAGCGTCAGACAAATCGGTATCCCCACACTTTATACCCTAACACTGAATATCAGAAGTCCGTTTTGGGAAAACTGGTGGTTTTACATACTCATTGTATTAGCTGTCATATCTCTGATAGCAGTTTTCTATTACAACAGAATAAAAACGATGAGGAATAAAGCTGATTCTGAAATAGAAAAGTTCAAACTTGAAAAAGCTCTGCAGCTCAATGTTCTTAGTAGTATCCGCTCTCAGATGAATCCCCACTTTTTGTTCAATGCACTTAATACGATTCAGAGCTACATATATCTGAATGATAAAAAACAAGCTATTTCTTATCTGGGTAAATTCTCTGTTCTAACACGTAAAATTCTTGATGAATCGAACAGAGAAACGATTTCTTTATCAGAAGAAATTGAAACCCTTGATCTGTATCTGCAACTTGAAAAAATGCGGTTCGAAAACACCCTGAATTATAGCATTCAAGCTGATAGTATTGCCTATACTGAACAAATAAAAATACCACCAATGCTGATACAGCCATTTGTAGAAAATGCGGTCAAACACGGTTTAATGCACAAAACCACTAACAGGCAATTATCCATCTCTTTCAACTACCATCAGGAAGAAAAAATGATTTCGGTGATTATTGATGATAATGGTATTGGAAGAAAACGTTCAGGTGAAATCAATTCTAAACGCAATGCCGCTCACAAATCTTTTAGTACACAAGCCAATAAGACAAGACTGGATATCCTTAACAGTCACAGAAAAAATCCAATTAGTGTTACAATTACCGATAAAACAGATGAATACAACAACGCTACAGGCACAACAGTGCAAATCAATATTCCTGTTTTATAAATCAGAAGTTTCAATTAATAAATTTTATAGTTAAAGTGTTATATTTATAAATCAAATTTGAATGGTGTTAAAAGCAATCATAATAGATGATGAAATCAGAGCTGTAAAAATGCTAGAGGCAATTTTACAGGATACTTGTGCCGAAGATGTGAATGTTTGTGCAACATGTCAGGACCTTCCTGAGGGCGTTAAAGCAATTAAAAAACATAAGCCAGACATTGTTTTTCTGGATATAGAAATGCCTGGGTATAGCGGACTTCAAATCCTGGATTTTTTCAATGAGGATGAAATTGATTTTGAAATTGTATTTACAACCGCTTACAATGAGTTTGCCCTTCAGGCATTTAAACTTTCTGCTATCGATTATCTACTGAAACCAATTCAGCCAGAGATGATTCGTGAAGCAGTTAACAGGGTAATCAGTAAATATAACAAAACTGAAAACATCCTGAAATTTTCTGCTTTAAAACAAAATCTTGAAGTCGAGAACACCAAAAAAATAGCTGTCGCAATAGGACAATCAATTAAGTTCATCGACATTGACACCATAGTATTTATTAAGGCTGAAGGTGCTTATTCTGAACTTGTTCTTAAGGATGAAAGTAAAATTCTGGTGAGTAAGAATTTAAAACATTTTGAGGATGCCCTTTCTATAGCAAAAAACTTTATCCGCGTCCACAAATCCTTTTTAATCAACACTCAGTATGTCAGCGAATATGTTAAAAGTGATGGCGGCTATCTGATTTTAAAAGAGAAATACGAAGTCAATATAACGCACGATAAAGTTGAAAGACTCCTCCAGGTTTTAGGAGCAAATTAGTCAATTATATATTTCTTGTTTTAAGCAGGGAGCCTTCCGGGCTCCTTGTTTTTTTATAGGCCAAGTAACAATTTCATACACTTAAATACCTCTGTATTTTCGTGTGTGCCTTTTAATAAACTGGCACCTGGTCCGTAGGCATATACAGGCACCATGATACCAGAGTGATGCGTACTGGAATAATGGTGTTGAATGCTTCTCTTTTTCAAGTCTCCGGCATCTAAACTCAAGCCCCCGGTTTCGTGGTCGGCTGTCACTATCACCAGCGTGTTACCATCTTTTTTAGCAAACTCGTATGCCGCTTTTAAAAGCGGCATACGAGTTTGCTAAA
>JBJTNS010000113.1:0-5245 GCA_046074245.1 Chitinophagaceae bacterium
CCATGGAACAGTATGATTTTGTAAAGGCCGAGACCATTTCTGATATTAAAAATTACTCGCCAAAATCGACCACCTTCAATCTGGATACCGACAACTATAACGGAATTCTCAAATTGCTGTTTTACTTTTAACAAGAAAAAACTTTGATTTTGAGGAAAAAAACGTATATTTGCACCAAAATTATCAATACATAAAAATGAAAAAACTTAACAATCTTTGGATTATTGTAGCTGCGGTAACGATTGCTTTAAGCTCATGCTATAAAGAAGGTCCTGCAATTTCTCTAAGAGCAAAAAGAGACAGATTGGCTAACGAGTGGATTTGTACAGATTACACAGTAGATGGCCAGGCTTCAGATACTTTAAAGAAATCTTTCTATGTTGGTGATTCTTTAACTTTGGTATTAAACATCACCAGAAGCAATGCATACGGCATGAACATGCAGTACACAAAAGAGTATTCTGAAAGGAATAACAACAAACTGCTGAACCTTAAAACCAATTTCACAAACGCTCATTACATCGACATCATGGGTCATCTGACAGAAGACAACGTGCTTTATCAGAACATTGGTAACGGTGGAAAATGGTCATTTATGGATAAGTTCAGAAAAGTTGAGTTCAGTAACCCAATGGGTGATTTATCAAAAGCTGATGGTCAGAAACTATTCACAGCTGATGTGTTAATGCTGAAAAACAAGAACATTAAATTCCAGTACGATTTGAATGGTAAATCACATACCATCACTTTCGAGCCATTAAACAAAGAAATTATCAAGTAATAATTACTTCAGAATATTTGAAAATCCCGAACCAGTTTCGGGATTTTTTTTTGTCATATAATTATCTACCTTTGAACTAGAAAAATGTCGGATTTATTTCAATACAACACGCAATCCAAGAAGCTTATTATCTCTGAGTACGGCCGTTCTTTCCAGGATATGGTAGAGCATGTTCTTACGCTCTCAGACAGAGACAAACGCCTTAAAATGTCAGAGGCATTAATCTCTGTCATGGAAATTCTGAATCCCAGCGTAAAAGAGCAGGCAGATTACAAGCAAAAGTTGTGGGACCATCTGTATATCATTTCAGATTTTAAACTGGATGTCGATGGTCCGTACCCTGCACCCGAACAGAACAAAATACACCAGAAGCCAGATAAAGTTGAATACCCTTCACTGCCCATTAAATTCCGTTTCTATGGTCGTAATCTGCAGTTCATGGTTCAGAAGGCTACCAATCTTGAGAATCCTGAATTACAGGGTGAGTTCTTAAACTTACTGGCAAGTTTCATGACCAACTCATCGCGCAACTGGAACAACGAAAATCTCTCTAATCAGCAATTGGCTGAACATCTGGAAGCCTTATCGCAAAATAAACTAAAGGTCAACCCCGAAGAACTCGAAATTACCCTCGAACAACGCAAGAAGAAATTCTTTAAGCACAACAACAATAACAACGGAGGTAACAACGGCGGCAAATTCCACAAAAACAAAAAATACAACAACTACAAGAAATAAGGATCTCTGATGGCAACATTCAAAGTAACAGGTGGCAGAAAACTCAAGGGGGAGATTATACCTCAGGGTGCCAAAAATGAGGCTTTACAAATACTATCTGCCGTCTTATTGACGCCGCAGGAAGTAATTATTAAAAATATTCCTGTCATCAGAGATGTGATGAAACTGATAGAGTTGCTCGGCGACTTAGGGGTGAAGGTGAAAAAAATAACTGAAGATACCTACAGTTTTACGGCTGATGATATTAACCTGGAGTTTCTGAATTCTGAGGAGTTTAAAGCTAAGGGCGCTGGTTTGCGCGGCTCTATCATGATTATCGGTCCGCTGCTGGCTCGCTTCGGTAAAGGCTATATCCCTAGTCCGGGTGGCGATAAAATCGGCAGAAGACGTCTGGATACACACTTTATCGGCTTCATGAAACTGGGCGCTAAGTTCGAATATCTTCCCAACGATCAGTTCTATAAAGTAACTGCTGAAAATGGCAAACTAAGAGGCACTTATATGTTGCTGGATGAGGCTTCTGTAACTGGTACTGCCAATATATTAATGGCAGCTGCTTTAGCTGAAGGTACAACTACAATTTATAATGCCGCCTGCGAACCGTATCTGCAGCAGCTTTGTAAAATGCTTAACCGCATGGGCGCTAAAATCTCTGGAATCGGAAGCAATTTGCTGACAATAGAGGGTGTAGAGTCGCTGGGTGGTACCGAGCATACCATGCTGCCGGATATGATTGAGATTGGGAGTTTCATTGGTTTAGCGGCCATGACAGAGAGTGAAATCACCATAAAGAATTGCCGCATACCTGAGCTGGGTATTATCCCTGATACTTTCAGACGCCTGGGTATACAGTTAGAGTATAGAGGCGACGATATCTTTATTCCTTCTCAGCCGCATTACGAAATAGAATCTTTTATCGATGGCAGTATCTTAACCATAGCCGATGCGCCATGGCCAGGTTTTACTCCCGATTTAATCAGTATTGTATTAGTAACTGCAACACAAGCCAGGGGCAATGTGCTCATCCATCAGAAGATGTTTGAAAGTCGCTTGTTCTTCGTCGATAATCTTATTGATATGGGGGCAAAGATTATTCTTTGTGATCCGCATCGCGCCAATATAATGGGACTGGATAAAAAGGTTCCTTTGAAAGGTATTACTATGAGCTCGCCGGATATCCGTGCTGGTGTGGCAATGCTTATTGCGGCTATGAGTGCCAATGGTGTCAGTACCATTAAAAATATCGAGCAAATTGACAGGGGTTATCAGTACATCGATCAGCGTCTGAACAATATTGGTGCAGAAATTGTAAGAATTGACTAAAGTCGTTCGCCATGAATACCAAACATTTTATCAAAGGCGCATTTTTGATGGCCGTTCTTGCTTCCTTATCGGCCTTCATCAGTGATAGCAACAGGGCAACAGCATTGCCAAAGGTTTACGCTGATTCTCTGGATATTTCTAAATATAAGGGCAAGATAGTGGTTATAAATTTCTGGGCATCCTGGTCGAAAGCCAGCAGAGCAGAAAACAAAAACGTGGTCAGGGTATACGAAAAATACAGACAGAATTCTAAACTGGTATTTGTAAGTGTTTCTCTTGATACCGATACTAAAGCCTGGAAAGCTGCTATTGAAGAAGATGAAATGGCCTGGCCAGATCATATTTGTGATTTGAAAAAATACAGTTCACCAATTGCGGCTCAGTATGGAGTAACAACACTCCCTAAACTCATTTTAATTGATAAAACTGGTAAGACACATCTGTCTGGTTCTAAGATGAGTGATATCGAAAGTGCCATTGATGCCCTGATGAAATAGGGAATTGCGTCAACTTGTCATATTTTAGGCATTGGCAATGTATTTGTAAAGTAATGCGTGTATGACGGAAGAGCAAAATAACATCGAAAATTCTGAAAACGAATCAGTAAGTAAAGACAGTACCGGAGCAGAGAACAATGTGGTTTCTGAGCAGTCTGAAACTGAGGTTCTGAAAGCACAGTTGCAAGAGGCTAATGATAAGTTTCTGAGACTGTATGCGGAGTTTGATAATTATAAGCGCAGAACCATGCAGGAGCGCACTCATTTGCTGCAAACTGCCGGAAAAGATGTCATGCTGGCATTATTGCCTGTAATTGATAATTTTGAAAGAGCTCAGAAAGCTGCAGAAACGGCTGCCGATCTGGAAGCATATAAAGAAGGTGTTAAATTAATTCACCATCAGTTTAGCTCAATTCTGCAGGCCCGCGGTTTACAGACAATTGATAGTATAGGCAGCGATTTCAATGTCGATTTACACGAAGCTATTACCAATATTCCTGCTCCATCTGAAGAGATGAAGGGGAAGGTTATCGACGAAACTGAAAAAGGATACACATTAAACGGTCATGTGATTCGCTTTGCGAAAGTGATTGTTGGAGAATAATAAATACAGAATATTTTGGCTAAAAGAGATTATTACGAAATACTGGAAGTAAGCAAAAGTGCTTCTGCAGACGAGATTAAAAAGGCCTACAGAAAAATGGCCATTAAATATCATCCTGACAAAAATCCGGGTGATAAGTCTGCTGAAGAAAAATTTAAAGAAGCAGCAGAGGCTTACGAAGTGCTGAGCGATGCCAATAAAAAGCAGCGCTACGATCAGTACGGTCATGCCGGTATGGGCAGTAACGGCGGCGGGTTCAACGGTGGTGGTATGAACATGGACGATATCTTCTCTCAATTCGGAGATATCTTCGGTGGTGGAGGCTTCGGCGATTTCTTTGGAGGCTCTTCTGGCAGAGGTGGTCGCACGCGTGCCAATGTTGGAAGTAATATTCGCATAAAATTAAAACTAAGTTTCGCGGACATCAAAAATGGTGTCGAGAAAAAAATTAAATACCGCAAACTGGTAGTCGCTAAAGGTACTACTTTTAAAGAATGTTCTACCTGTAAAGGCGCTGGTCAGGTTAATCGCGTTACCCAAACTTTCCTGGGCCATATGCAAACTGTTAGTGCGTGCCCGACTTGTGGCGGTAGTGGTAAAATGATTAATAACCGTCCGGCTGGTGCGAACGAACAGGGACTGGTTTACGAGGAAATAGAAACAACCATTAAAATTCCGGCCGGTGTGATGGAAGGCATGCAATTATCAATCAATGGTAAAGGGAATGCTGCTCCAGGTGGTGGAATTGATGGTGATTTATTAATTCTTATCGAAGAAGAACGTCATGCTGAACTTGAAAGACAAGAGCAGCATGTAATTTATAATCTGGCTATTTCTGTAATTGATGCGATTCTGGGATGCAGTGTTGAAGTGCCAACTATTGATGGAAAAGCAAAAATCAGCATAGAGCCAGGTACGCAGAGTGGAAAGGTTTTGCGCTTGCGTGGTAAAGGTTTCCCTGAAGTAAATGGTTATCATACCGGCGATCAGCTGATCAAAGTACATATCTGGATTCCTAAAAAAGTAAGTGCCGAAGAAACCGAAATGCTAAAGAAACTCGGAGCGTCAGAGCATTTTTCGTCGAAGAATGCGAAGAAGGATAAGGGGTTTTTTGATAAGATGCGCGACTGGTTCTAGCAGTTTTTGATTTTGTTAATTTATCTGCGTCGTTGCACTTGTTGTCGCAATCCTCATGTACAAGAGTACACGTCGGATTCCTCCAACTTCATGCGCCTCGCATCTAAATTTCAAAATCAAAAATAATAACAATTCAATTTAAGTTTTTTGGAAAAGTTTGCTCTG
>JBJTNS010000114.1:0-4050 GCA_046074245.1 Chitinophagaceae bacterium
CTACCCCTATGGCTGGTCGACCGACATAATCCCTGTCGATGATCTTGAAAAAGCTGTAAGAATGGTGCTGGATGGTAAAATGAAAATGGGCGCATCTTCTAATACAGGTGGCAAATGATAAATGGATGAGACGCATATACATAGTATATCACTGGGCCTTGACATTGATTTTTGCGCCAATCATCGTTAAATGTATAGATTATCTTTTAAATCTCGAACCATCTATTGTTGGTAATTTAAGTATTTATCCTGTCACTTTTGTTTTTAGTATAGTATTTTCTTTGCCCACTTTGGTGGTCTACACTGCCTGGTTTTTCTTTATTAGGAGACATCATAAAAGCGTCTTGTTTGTTAAAACTTCTTTGATTTTAATAGCAGTTCTGGGCATCATCATCATGTTTAAAATAACCAATCTAAATCTTGAAAAAAGCACAGTAACTGGATATTGCATTGCAGCAGTGTTAACAGGATATCTGGAGCGTCTGAAGCCCAGAGAAGAAATACATGACCAGACGGCTGATTCCAAAGACATCAATAGTTCTCTATAAACCAAAAACCCGAATCTTACGATCCGGGCTCTCGGTAAATTTATATTGAAAATTGAATTTAAAAGTTATCGCTATGCTCTGTCCGCTGAAACGAAAGCATAGCGTTATATTAATTCTTTACATAGGTCATCTGCATCTTACCACCTAATTCATCACTCAGAACAATATGGTAAACACCAGCAGCCCATTCTGCAGTGTTAATCTCTGTCATCACTCTGATTTCGTCACTGTATAAGACTCTGCCAAGGTGATCAATCACACTGATTGCATAAGCCTGATCTGCAGTTTCAATTCTTAAAATATGACTGAATGGATTTGGATATACTTTAACCTGTTCGGCACCCAGCATATTGATATCGCTGAGTTTTGGCACAGTGATGCTTTGAGTTGATGAATCTTTACAACCTTCAAGTGTTTCTGAATACAATTTAACATCAACAGTACTATTATCAAAATCACTCATATCTCTTGAGAATGATGCAGTATTGCCGATAACACTGGCTCCAGCCTTCCACTGGTATACATTGTTGCTGTTATTTGTAGCTGTGAAAGTGTACACCTTCCAGTTTCTGCTGTAAGTAAAGGTACTTACCGGCTTAGGATTTAAGGTAAATGTTACCGGACCGTAAGATTTGCTGCATGTGTTGAAACGTCCAACTGCACTTAGTTTATCACCTGTCTGTAAGCCACTGAAGACATGAGACGAATCGGTTGTGGTTGCTACAAACACATTGTTCTTGTAATAATCGTAGAAGATGTAACCTGGTACTACTTTCAATGTGTAGGCAGACTGGCAGCTGCTAACAGATTTAGCAGTTGAAGCTGTAGAAACATCTACTGGCTGATCGATCGTGTAACCACGTTTTTCGACAATGGCAGGGCAAGTCGGACTTAAGCTATCGATGATAGAGATAACCAAAGTATCAGACTGAGTAGGCGTGAACTGATAAATAGTATCCTGTCCATAAGCACCACCGTTAAATGACATACTGAATTTAGCACTATGCAAATCGAGAATACGAGCTGTTAAAGGATTGCCTTTGCAGGTTCTGTCAGGAAAATCAACAGTGTAAGCCAAATTAGAGCAGGCATTGGTTGTAACCGAAATTGTGGTATCAGACACTCCACATGGTCCGCTCTGGAAGCTTCTCAATGTTATATCATATTTGGTGTTAGGATTCAGTCCTGTTAAGTTCAGGGTTGAATCTGAAGTTGCAGACTGGTAATTTATTTTATTTAGTGAATATTGAACGATGCTGATATCGCCAGGTTTAGACCAGGTCAGATTAATCGTGCTGGTAGTTTTACTAATACTAATAGAGCTTAATCTTGATTTTGCAAAAGCGACCATGTTTATGGTATTTGAAGGTGCGCTCTTACAAGCATTTGCACTTTTAGTCTGGGCATATACCGAAGTATTTTTAGTAATGTTTAACACATTGGTCAGAGATTTATTTCTCGAACTCAGGTTACCATCGGTATACCAGTATATACTATCTATAAGATTGCCTGAAGCAGTGAAAGTAATGCTGGAAGGACTGCAAATACTGTCTGAATTACCCGATCTGCTTAGCGATATAGTAGGAGTACCATACCAGCTGAGTTTATACGGACCGGATAAATTAGAGCATCCGCCGGCATTGGTTACACGAACCCTGTATGTAGCAGTATCTTTGACATATACAGAGCGGGTTGTAGCATTATTATGCTGCCATAAATAAGTTAGACCCGTATTGAAATTTGCAATTAATAAAACTGAATCCCCCTTACAAACTGATCCTGCTGAACCATTGGTAATTGAAGCACTTGGGGCGGCCACAACTGTAAAGTTAAAGGTATCCGGTTTAGAAAATCCTTTACTGTTTTTAACGGTTAAAATAGCTTGCTTAGCGCCTGGAGTGGTATAGGTAACGGTAGGATTCTGGGCGGTGCTTGTACTTGGAGAGCCTCCTGTTAATTTCCAGGAGTATGAAGTCGGATTGTTGGTGCCACTACCAGACAATTGAATACTTGAGTTCTGGCAAAATGGCGATGTACTTGAAGTAGCATCAGCCACAGGCAAGAGAGTTGATGGACTGATTTCAAATGACTTCGAGTAAACAATATCACCAGCATCATTATTACCATTGTTATTGGCCGCCATTGCTACAACATAAAACTTCACCTTTCCTACATTCGTTGATGGCGCTTTCCATGTAAATTGCCAGTTGGTACTATCGGTGGCAACCTGAGAAGTTCCGGTATTAGTATGCTGTATATACTGACGTGTATTCCCGCCAATTACAGTAGTAACCTTACTGGTTCTTGCACCAACAGCTGTTAATGTACCTATTGGCAAATTGCCGGCATCTAAAACAGTCACCTGAAATCCGAATTTTACCTTACTGGTTTGTTTGAAACTTACCATCAAATCGTAGGTTGAATCTGGAATATAGCCATTGCCAGTAAAATTTCCGGTAAGAAGTACACCATTCCAAACAGAACCAGAGGTTACCAGAGAGCCTCCATGACAGCTTGTGCAATTCGACTCACTTGGTGCTGCAGAGTACCCACCGCCTGGTCCGCTGGCATTCATTATAGCACTTGAGAGTACTACTATAAAAGACAGACCAACTAAAAAATTTCTTATGTAGAGTTTATTCATAATCTTGACAAAAGTCAACCTTTTCGAGCAATTTTCGTTTCAACAAATAAAAATTTTACACGAAAGTGACAATTTTAATGCTCTAAAGCATCAACCAATACGGTGATGGATAATTTCCTCCACTTTTTTACACATCTGAACTGGTGTGTATTTACGCCATTGAAGCTGATCAAGTTCACCACCAAAATTAACAAAGTAGTCGATATGACACTGTTTAAACTCCTCCAGAACATGTTCTCTGAAATTGATTAATGCAATCCAGCCTTCGTCTTCGATGTCGTTGTACCATTCTTCGTAATAGCTATCGTCTGAACTATGAAAGTTAAGGATATTTTCACCTATCAGTATAAATTTATCTATACCCTCTCCCTGTAATAATTCTATTACTTCCCTCTTTAATGTCATGATATCGTTGTGAATAATATCATTCCATTCTCCAATAAATTCAATAATGGCAAAACCTTTTTCGTAATCGGCAAACAGAATTTTTAAATAGAGAGTTGCTGAACCAAAATTATCCCATTGAGGATGTATCAGGTAATTATAGACCGTATTAGAAAAGACAAACTCGCTGTGTACCTGCTCAAAAAATGGCGAATGTTCATCCTCTTCAGAATTGTACAAGTGCAGCCAGTTATAATGTGGTTCAATATCGTGCATCCGTTTGCAAAAATACTTCAGAACAAGCTCATTTCAGAGTCTTCTGACATTAAATTCCCATTAAATTGTCAGGGAAATATGACTTAAGTATTACTTACAGCCAAATTAATCGCTGTAAATCAAATAATTGACCTTTTTTATAGGTAGGTTTGATTTTTACCTATTAAAAGCATTATTTTGCACTTCTTTTTTAAAAAT
>JBJTNS010000115.1:0-4011 GCA_046074245.1 Chitinophagaceae bacterium
AAGGTTGCTATGTCAGTCAGTGTCGTCCAATCCGATATTACCCTAATCCGGTTGTTGAATTACAGGATATGGATGTTTGTATCAAGAATGCGCCATTTTCATTAAACTCTATGGTGCTGAAACCTTTTGTTAAAACAGGAGGCATCGAAACTTACAGATGTCTGTCGGTACCTTCGACATCCACATTAGATAAGAATTCGATAATATCTACCAGACCAACAGTTCCAGTTTCGTATGATTTAAATACAGGTACAGCCAAAGACACTCAGGATGTCGGCACATATGTGATAGAATATTGTTTCAAGAATGCAGTTTCAGGTTGCCAGACCTGTGATACTGCCAATGTTAATGTTAAGCGATACGGACAGGCCTATATTTCTAATTTGCCTAAAGCTTGTATCAATGGCGGTCCAATAGATCTGGATAGTTTTGTGGCAGAGAAATATAGCGGTTCAAAACTGGCAGGTAATACCTGGTCGTGCGTAGAGTATGCAGGCTCCAGAGACCGCACAAATCCCAATGTTAAACAGAAACTGGACAGTTCTGTTAAGAATAATCAGTTTTATCCGAAGACTGGCTCAGGTCAGTATATGTTAAAGTGCAGCACCGATCCAAATGCTTGTGCAGCCAGTGATAGTATTTATATAACCGTAAATGGTTTGCCGCTGGTAAGGATAGATGTGCCAGATACAGTATGCGCCAGTGATACTATGGTACTTTTACAGAATACGGTACCAGCTGGAAAAGTAGGTAAATGGACAGGACCGGGCGTTTCAGGATGGCATCTGAATGCCTCTTTATTAAACCTAACAAGACCAGTTGATGGTCCGTTTAAGATGAAATTCACCTACACGAACCCATTTACCGCTTGTACATCATCTGACTCACAAAATGTATTAGTAGCTGCAAAGCCTGTTTTTAAGCCAAAAGCAGTAGTACATAAGATATATGGAAAATACTATGTAGATTTCAGCATCACGAATGGAAGCTTTGTTGATACAAGCAAACAAAAAGGCAGGTGGCAGTTTGGCAATGGAAAAGGTTCAAGTTATTTCACGAACAATTATGTAATGATTCAGGACAGCGGAAGATATACTGCTTATTTCAGTTTGTCTAATGGTCCGTGTACCTATACAGACTCCGTTAGTTATGTGCTTGATTACAGACTTACAGGTACCGATCAGCTTCAGGATTTACTCATGATGTATCCAAATCCGGTAAGCGACGAGTTAAATGTTAGAGTACCAGCAGATGGTCATATAACAATAACAGATATCAGAGGTGTTGTGGTATATCAGTCGTTAATAAATGCAGATACAACATTCAGAATCTCAACTAAAGAGTTTGCAGCTGGTCAGTATATTTTAACGATTAGCGGCGATGCATCAGAGATTCGTCGTTTGTTTATCAAACAGTGATTACTGATAGTCTTTTTCTTCGAGCAGACGGTAAATTCTGGCATAAGCATAGCCATTAGAGATTGTCTGAATTAGTCGCGCTTCTTTAGGGAGAGAGGCAGTATCGGCCATATTGCCCGGATAGGTGAAAACAGCAAATTCGGCATACACACTTTTGCCATATGCTATACTGTAATCCGCCACTCTTTTGTAACCGTTTTTATCACCCCAGTAACAGGCAGCCAGAGGGAAGTCCATGCGTATGGTGCGACCTTTAAAAACGGGTTCATCCAGATAGTTAAGCGTGCTTTGCAGGTTGCTCACATGACTGGTATAAGAAAAATCTGTATCTTTAAAATCCTTACCACCCTTCAGATGAAAGAGGGCAGTTATAGTGCCAATAATAATCAGCACATAGGGTGCATAATTAAAAGTTGGGTTAGGTTTTGCAACACTGATGATGATGAAGCAATACAGCGGCACCATAAAGAAGATGGTATATCGTGATAAGTAGTAGTTAAGAACAGTAAAGCAGACACCACCTATAAAAATGACCGGAAGCACAAGAGAATTTTGACGCCAATGAATGGATTTAATTTTATGAAGCAATAGAACAAAAGTTAAGCAGGCTAGAAATAATAGATAGTGAGATTGTTCGAATAGCAGGAAATCTCTGAATTCATGCCATCTCTGTTCTATTGTATAGCCATCAAAAGCCAAAAGAGAAGTGTGCAGCGGGTAGAAGTAATAGCCTCTTTGAAGTTTCTGAATCAAGATGAACAAAAGGAAGCCGAAAACAGGCAACATGAAAAGTTGAATTTTAGGCTTTTGTTTGACCCTTTTACAGATCACTAGATGCGTAAGATAGAAGGCAAATGGCAGTATGAGTGCTGATTCTTTGATTTGGAGGGCAATGACCAGGAAAAGAGAAGTGAGCCAGAATTTATTAGAGATGAAGAAATAAGTAGCAGCAGCGGTAGCAAAGAAGAGCGGAATTTCGGGTAGAACTAAAGTCGACTGAGCAAGAATAAAAGGCTGCAGGAAGATCATAAACGCGGCAGCAGCAGCCGTCCACGACTGTAAATATATTTTAAGGATGAGGTAGACAAAAACGAAAGCAGCTATATTAAGGCAAGCTGCAGCGATATGCGCTACAAGCGGATAGCAGCCAAAGATTTTGAACCAAAGAGCAAAGTAGAAAGGAGCAAGAATAGGATGACCACGGGACAGTTCATCTGGAATGGCGTCAGGCAGGAGACTGAGATTGTGTTCGTATAAATAGATGGCAGCGCGACTGTATACACCGAGTTCATCCCAGAGGTAGGGAGTTTGGAAGATATTAAAGAAGTGATTCAATGCGCTATAGGAAAGCACCATAGCAAAGATGAGGCAGATGAGAGGGAGGAAGGGTTTAAGGCGCGGCATCATGAATCAGGAATCAAAGATAAGGCAAGGTGGAGTTAGTGCAAAATTGGATAAGCGTTTGGCGATTTTAGGGAGAAAGGTAGAATTGGCGGGGGCAAAGCCGTTTGGGAAAAAACACGACCTTCCAGGTTGACAACCTGGAAGGTCGTAAATGTTAGGAATTTTAAAAATCTTCAGGTTTTCGTCGCAAAAATCAAATAAAAATTAAACATAAAAATCACAAGAACAGAGTAATAACTATATAAGACAATAAAAATATACATTTTTTGTGTACCAATGGATAACTAAAATTAAACAATATTGCCTCTATCTGACTTGTATTCGTTCTTTGTAAGTAGAAAAAATTAGTATTAAAATACTAAATAAATGATTAAAAAGATGTTAAAAAAGCACAAAATATCTAATTTACTAGTATTAAATACTCATGTTTTTAAACAAAAAAATCAAAAAATTCCTATTTACATGTTCATTTCACAGAGATTGGCTACCCTAAACATCAATGTTCATGAAATTTTTAAGTTTATTTATTCTGGTAGTCATTTCAGCACCTTGCGTAAAGTTGTTGTTTTAGTATTGACATTATTCTCCTTCAATTTTGCTGAGGCTCAGACTTGTCCATATGGATCTGCAATTTCTTCCACTGGTTATGGAGTTATTTCGGTGGGAGGAAATACCAGTCCGGGTAATGCAGTAGGCACTATAGGTACAGCAGGTACAACATTAACTACGAGTAATTCGGCGACCTTAAGTACAGCGAATCCATTAACCATTGATTTAAAAGCATGGGTCTCTCAGGGTTCTACATTGACGGTGGCATGGGCAAGAAGTGCAGGAACTCCAACAGCTACAGTTCAATATTCATTAGATAGTATCACTTTTACCAGTTTGGGCACATTATCTGGTGCTACCACTACATCATCTTTATACGCTAATTTTACGGTACCAGCTGGCGGACTCAGATATATACGCATTAGCAGAACCGGAGGCACATTGTTTATAGATGGTGTCATGCGCACACATACTTGTTACTATCCGGTTAATGCAGTCAATGATACAAGAGTTTATATGAGTCCGGGAACAGGTAAAGGTTTCATCGGCAGAAACGATATTAATCTGGATTTAGATGCAAGAACTTATTCATTAGGAGCAGTAAAAGTTTCAAATGGTACTTTAACGTTTAGTTCTGGAG
>JBJTNS010000116.1:0-4885 GCA_046074245.1 Chitinophagaceae bacterium
ATTTAATTTTAAGTCAGATATTTGAAACTTTATTTCCATTTATGTCTAAAAAACTACTTTTATCCGTATTCGTTCTTTTTGTCTCGGCACTTTTTGAACTTAAAGCACAAACCAATGTGCCTGCTATCATCAGTTCTAACCAAACCTGGACCGCTGCTGGCAGTCCGTATCTAATCAGCCAGAATATTCTGATTGATTCAGGGGTCTCTGTAAACATTCTTCCAGGTGCTGTCATAAAGTGCACTGGTTATTACCGTCTGATTATCGATGGTGAAATAGAAGCTAATGGTACCAAAGACAGTATGGTTATTATGGACAATGTTAAACTGGATTTTAACAAGCATTGTAGAGGGTATAATTTTAATACATCCACTGGTTCCCATTTCAATTACACCTGGTTTAAAGGCGATGGGCAAGGAGGTGTCAACACCATTAAACTCACAGATGTGTCACTTTATATCAGTAATTCAAGATTCACCAACTGTTACTACTGCATTTATGCCTATGGCTCTTCATATGATACGTCTTTAATACGAGTAGTTAAAACAAGATTCGAATCTGATAACGGCTACGGCAGTCCTACCAGCGCATCAGGCGAACACCTCAGTCTGGAAATGGATGAGTGTTCTGTATATAACATGTGCTCGATGTATGTGCCGGCAAATTTTAAACTCACCCGTTCTGAAATCAATAAATTGACCTGCTATGGCGGTATCAGAATTATGAATGGAAGCCGCTTTTCCAAAGGTAAATCACACATTGCCTGCAATGTGTTTAAAAACTTCAAATCTTCAGTCTTTGAGACATATTACCTGGATACCAGCACTACAGTGAATATTCTCAACAATACCTTTGATTCAGCTGATGTATTCATCAATTTTTATGTTAGTGTCAGTAATAATTACAAATATCAGGTAATCGGAAACAATTTCCTGAACGCTAGATTGTATGATGTTAAATTTATGGTCTCATCGCAAACTGCAGGTCAGTTCATCAGTCACAATATGGATGGTAATTACTGGGGTACTACAGACACGCTGTTGATAGCAGCTGGTATCTATGATTTTAATGATGATATCACTTCGCCTTACAAGGTTAGTTTTAATTCATTTTTAAACAATCCAACCACTACTTGCGTCCAGCAATATGTTGGCTTACAACAACAGGATGCCAGTTCTTTTGTTTTATATCCAAACCCTAGTTCTGGTGATTTTACTGTCAGATTTAATGAGGCTAAGAGCCGTCAGTTGTTGGTATACGATCTGCAAGGTCGTGTGATGATGGATTATCAGTTAAACGATGCTCAAACTATTGTCAACGCTCAGCACTTGTCTGCCGGTATTTACATGGTTTTAGTTCGAGATGCATCTGGTAATGTTATTACACATAGCATCAGTATCTCTCACTAAAGTAATTTAAATAGAATGACCCATAACAAGGGTCATTTTTTTTGTCCGTTTTTATTCTCGAATTTTGTGCCTGATTTGAAATCCTTCCGACTGATTTTTTTTATTTCAGCTTCATTGCTGCTCGGTGTTTTGGTGATGTCCTCTTTCAGACATACGCCCGAATCTGTATACCTCACCAAAGTTGAATTAGGTCAGCAACTTTTCTTTGATAAAGGCCTCAGTCTTGATTCATCTGTCTCCTGTGCTTCCTGCCATATTCCTGAATTTGCATTTTCAGATACTGTTGCTTTTAGTAGCGGTTTTCAGGGTAGAAAAGGTTTACGAAATGCACCTTCTGTAATGAATATGAAGTTCAGAGACCTGATGTTTTTTGATGGTCGCGCCACCACTTTGCGGGATCAGGTGCATTTTCCAATTTCAGATCCTAATGAAATGAACCTGTCCTACGAGATTGCCATTCAGAGGATAACATCAAACCCTGTATATGCTAAAGCCATTATGCAATTGTATCAGTCTTTGCCTAACGTTGAAAATGTTGCAGATGCTATTGCAAGTTTCGAAGAGACACTAGAGTCTTCTGAAACACCTTTCGACCGGTATATGTCAGGCGATGAATCTGCAATCTCAGAATCAGCAAAGCGCGGCAGAGAACTCTTTCTGGGAGATAAAGCCAAATGCTTCGACTGCCATTTTGGTCCCGATTTTACTGGCGATGAATTCAGAAACATCGGTCTGTTTAATGGGAATGAAGACAAGGATGCAGGACGGTATAATGTCACAAAAGATTCAGCTGATCTTGGGAAGTTTAAGGTACCAGGACTAAGGAACATCGGTGTTACAGGTCCATACATGCACGACGGTAGGTTTAAAACCATCGATGCTGTGATAGCTTATTATAATAATCCAGGTGCTTTTGTAAAGAATCCGGTGAATATTGATCCGCTTTTATTGCAGCCTCTCAATCTGAGTAAGCAGGAACAGGAAGATCTTAAGAATTTTCTTCTGACACTTACCGACCAGCGATTTATTAATCGTTAATTATCTCTACATTTGTCCTTCTAATTTTTATGAAGCTAAAGGCAATTACCGATATTATTGAATCTATCGCTCCGCTCAGTTATCAGGAATCATACGATAATGCTGGCTTACTTACCGGAAATAAAGAGATGGAGATTACCGGCGTTTTACTGGCACTCGATACCACCGAGGAGATTGTAGATGAAGCCATTCGCCAGAATTGTAACATGATTCTTGCCCATCATCCCATTGTTTTTAAAGGTCTGAAAACTCTGACTGGTAAAAACTATGTCGAACGAGCGATTATAAAAGCGATTAAAAATGATATCGCTATTTATGCAGCACATACAAATCTTGATAATGTTTTGCAGAATGGAGTGAATGAGAAATTTGCTAAAAAATTGAATATCAAAAATTTACGTATACTTGCGCCTAAAACAGGCTTATTGTGTAAGATTTTTGTATATGTCCCTGAAAATCATTTAACTATATTGCAAGAAGCGATGTTTCAGGCAGGTGCTGGTAAAATTGCAGATTATGCAGAATGCAGTTTCGTTACAGATGGTACCGGTACATTCAAACCTCTCGAAAATGCTCAGCCTTTTGAAGGTGAAACCAATGTCAGAAGCACTGTCTCTGAAAAAAGACTTGAGGTGCTCGCAGAAATGGACAAAGTGAATGCTATTCTTAGTGCAGCCAGGTCAGTTCATCCATATGAAGAAATGGCCTATGAAGTGGTGCTTTTAAATAATGCCCATCAGGGCATAGGAAGCGGGGTAGTGGGAGAATTGGAGGTGCCTATGATGCCCGAAGAATTTTTATCGCACCTTAAAAAACAAATGAACCTGGAACTTATTCGCCATACCAGCTGGAACAAACCAATTAAAAAAGTAGCTGTTTGTGGCGGGGTGGGGAGCTTCTTAATTCATGCAGCAGCCCGCGAAAATGTTGATGCCTTCATTACTGCTGATGTTAAATACCACGAGTTTTTTGATGTCGAAAACCGCTATATGCTCTGCGATATCGGTCATTATGAGTCTGAAATTTCCACATTGGAGATATTTTATGAGGCAATTACCAAAAAATTCCTTAATTTTGCGGTCATTTTTTGCAGTATATCAACAAACCCGATTCAATATTATAAATAAAACATGGTAGATTTATCAATAGAAAAAAAACTGAAAGCCATCTGGGAGCTTCAGCAAATCGATTCCAAAATTGACCAGCTAAACCTTTTAAAAGGTGAGTTACCAATGGAGGTTGCCGACCTGGAAGATGAGATTGTTGGTTTACAAACCAGACAAGAAAATATCAAAGCTGATATCAAAGTTTACGAGAATGATATTGTGGGTTACAAAACCAATATCAAGCAATCTGAAGAACTTCAGAAAAAATACAAAAAGCAACTTGACTCTGTAAAAAATAACAGAGAGTTTGAAGCTTTAAACAAAGAACTTGAGATTTCAGGTTTAGAAGTTTTAGCTGCTCAGAAGCGTATTAAAGAAGCTCAGTTTCACATGGACGCAAAATCTGAAGCGCTTGCTCAGTTAGATGCTGCCATCGAAAGCAGAAGAAAAGATCTTGAATACAAACAGAAAGAATTAACGACTATCGTTAATGACACAGAAGACGAAGAAAAAGAACTAAGCGCAACCAGAGATGGTATCAGCAAAGAAGTGGATGAGCGTCTTGCTAAGGCTTATAACAGAATCAGAAAAAATGTTAAAAACGGTATCGCAGTAGCTCCAATCATGCGTGGTAGCTGTGGTGGTTGCTTCGCTAAAATTCCACCTCAAAGACAAAGTGATATCAAACAACACTTCAAGATCATCGACTGCGAACATTGCGGTAGAATTCTTGTAGATAACGCTGTAACAGGTATTGTAGCTGAGAAAATTGTAGAAGAAGAAAAACCTAAACGCAGAGTAAGATCATTAAAAGCGACTAAATAATGTAAAGCCTTATGCTTACATTCAACTTATATAAAAAGAACATGAAGTATCGTGTTCTTTTTTTTTGTGCCCTACTACACGTACTTACCTTTAAGGCAGAAGCCAAGGTGGTGTTTAACATGAGCGACAATTGCCTGAAAGCTCAGGCCTATTTGTACGAACTTAAATTGGATGAAGCAGAGAAATTATTGGCCACAGAAGCCAGTGCCAACAGCGAGAATATAGCGGTGAATTGGTTGAGTGAATCTGTCATTTTTTTAAGGGTATTTACCAGCGAAGATCCAGAACTGTACAACCAAAAGTCTAAAGAATGGCACAAACTGATAGACAAAACCGAGGCACTTACTTTTAACAATGCCTGGTACCGCTATATCTTATCAGACATGTATATCCACCGTGGTTTGATCCGTCTTAAGTTTAACGAAACCTTTACGGCAGGTACCGATATTAAATCGGCCTTTAAATACCTGAAAGAGAACAAAAAAATGTTCCCTTCTTTCTTGCCAG
>JBJTNS010000117.1:0-5954 GCA_046074245.1 Chitinophagaceae bacterium
AAAGCATGTGTACCAATAAGGATATTAAGCGAGCCATCACTAAGGCGTGATAACAGCGACTGTCTATGTTTCTTTGTACTGGACCCTGTTAACAAATCGACACTCACAGACATCTCAGACAGAAGATCTTTTAATGTAAGATAATGTTGAGTAGCTAAGATTTCAGTAGGTGCCATCAGACAAGCCTGAAAACCATTATCGATGCACATCAGCATACTAAATAACGCAACTATTGTTTTTCCGCTTCCAACATCACCCTGAAGCAGACGGTTCATACGACTTCCTTTTGCCATATCTGCTTTAATTTCCCTGATGACGCGTTTTTGAGCATTGGTCAGTTCAAAACTGAGGTGATTGTGATAGAATTCATTAAGCAGAACACCAGATTTATTCATCGGAATACCATTGTGTTCGCGCAGACGCAGCACTTTGTTTTTTTCAGAGCGCATGGCAAGTGTAAACATCTCGTCAAATTTAATTCGGCGTTCAGCTGCAACTTTAGTTTTATCATCTCCTGGAAAATGGATATAATAGAGTGCAGCTTTTCTACCCATCATTTTAAGAGGTTTCAGAACCGATTCCGGAATATATTCATCAAGGATAAAATCAGGGTGTAATAGGAGGTGCTTCACCAGTCCCATAAAATATCGGGAATCCATAAAACGCGATTTTAATTTCTCAGTGAGAGGATAGACTGGTTCCATTGGCAGAACATTTTCTTTATCTGCCGGATCAAATAATTTTATTTCGGGATGAGGAATTGAATAAGCCCCTTTAAAAGAATTTACCTTACCGTATACAGTGTAGATTGCATCCTCTTTCAGAGCTTTTTCCACGAAAGAGAAGTTTTTAAACCAGAGCAATTCAATTCTTCCAGAAGCATCCCTGAGGGTAGCGCTGAGGCGTCTTCCAGCTTTCACTCCGACAACTTTAATATTAGATATTTTACCACGGAGTTGCACACTGGCAGAATCAGGGTTAAGATCTTTTACTTCAGAGAGACTTGTTTTATCGATGTATTTAAATGGAAAATAGTAGAGCAGATCTTTGAATGTGAATACAGAAATCTCTGCCTTCAGGATTTCGGCTTTCTGTGGACCGACCCCCTTGAGGTATTCGATTGGTGTATCAAGAAAAGGCGTACTCAAACTAGTTCAAAAAATTGTTTTGCAATATCTTACTTAAAAATTAATTTTGCATCAGATTTAAAAATAAAAACAAGAATGAAAAACATTTTTCTCGCAATCGCCACAACTGCTGTATTTTCAGCATGCAACAACACCCCTGCAGTTTCTGAGTCAGCAGGCAAAGTAACTGAATTAAAAAACTGGGTTGATTCCATCAAGAGTATTGTAGACACAACAAAGACATTTGATTCTACTACCTGGGCAAATTATTCAGCAGAATTTCAAAATGCAACTTCAGGTATTAATGTCACTGAATTAGACGAAGCAAGCAAGACAGCATTGGAAGCAGTAAAAACATCATGGACCAGTGTTGGAGATCAGTTTGCAGCAGGCATTACAAAAGCAAAAGAAGCCGCAAATGCTGTAACCAGTGATACAACATCAGTTGTTCCAACAGAAGCTGATGTTAAAAAAGCAGAAGGCACAATGATTGAAAAAGCAGTTGACAAAGCCGCTGAAAAAGTTAAAGTAGAAGCAAAAAAAATCAAATAATTGAATAATAACTTGAAAGAAAAAGTTGGATAATAGACGATCCAACTTTTTTTTGTTTTATAATTTATGAGTATGAGATGGTTTATCATGATCGCGATAGTTTCAACCGCTTGTTCTTCTTCTGTAAGTAATGATAAAAATAGTACATCATCAGAAAAGCAGGTAGAAGAAAATATGCCCTTAACATATGAAGAGTTGCAGCAGCAGGTAAAAGGCGATTCAGCAGGAGCTGCAGAGAAGCAACAGAGAGAATTGGAAAGACAATGGAAGATTTACAAAGATATTTACCCATCCAATAAGCTAAGCAAGCGAATAAATGATTTCAGTGCATTAGACACTGGGCAGTTGCAAAGAGTTTATTTAAACTTTAGTCTGTTAGTGAGCAATTACATTGATTCTGGCAAGGGATATTTACCTTTTTTCAGGGAAATGTACGGGGCTATGGATCAGCAAATGGAAGCATTAGAAGCGAAGCAGCAGATAGAGATAAATGACAAGTTAAGAATCATGAAGATTAAGAGTCAGATCAACACCTCGATAGCAAACATAGAATTAAGATCAGCAACAAAATGAAAACGATAGCATTACTATTAATATCTAATATTTTCATGACCATAGCATGGTATGGTCATTTAAAATTCGAAAACACACCATTGTGGAAAGTCATCTTAATCAGTTGGCTGATTGCATTTGTAGAGTATTTATTTATGGTACCGGCCAACAGAATTGGCAAATTAGAGGGCATGACAGGCTATCAGTTAAAGATCACCCAGGAAGCGATTACGATTATTGTTTTCATAGCATTTGCTACATTTATTTTAAAAGAACCTTTGAAGTGGAATCATGGTGTTGGGTTTATTTTATTATTTTTGAGTGTGTTTTTCATGATGAAGAAGTAGGGTTCTTTCTGTGGGCACCTTCCAGGTCTTAGACCTGGAAGGTGCAGAACGAATTTCGCAGTTTAAACTAAAAAAGCACATTTCAGATTAAATTCTCCCAAATCGAATTTCTATAAATAATTAATTATCAAACACATACTTGGAGTCGCCACTAAGACCAAAGGAAATATCTAAAAATCAAGAAATTACAAAATACTTAAACAGATGTTTTACTTTACATTGAGTAAATTCAAATATTTAAAACGTCTCAATATCAGAGCTTTAAGTTGAGCTTGGATGCAGATTTTATCAAAATAGATAATATTTATAACTATTGATTTTAAAATGCTATATAGTTTATTATCAATGATTTATAGATAAAAGGAGGGAAATTGGATGATTTATTAAAATTTTAACACCTTCCAGGTCTAAGACCTGGAAGGTGTTAAATCAACAACCTCAAAACCAACACCTTATCACCCAATTAGAAATTTAATTAAAAAAGTGTTTTTTTATTAAATCTTTCGTAAATTTGCCGCCCCGCAAAGGAGGAAACAAAATTTGACAGAAGAACAATTACAAGACGGCACCGTTCCAACAGGAGTTGAGACAGCCACAGAAACCAAAAAAACCAGCACTAAATCCAAAGCATCTGCTCCTGCTTCGGATGATTTCGATTGGAGCATGGACAAAGCAGGATTTGCTCATTACAATTCTGCACAACACAATGATTTAGTGAATTTGTACTCAAATTCATTAAAAGCACTTAGCCAGAACGAATTAATCTCTGGTTATGTAGTTTCTATTTCCGACAGAGAAGTTGTAGTGAATGTCGGTTTTAAATCAGATGGTATTATCTCCAGAAACGAATTCAAAGATTTACCAGATTTAAAAGTAGGTGATAAAGTGGAAGTTTATTTGGAGAATGTGGAAGACCAAGATGGTCAGCTGATCATTTCCCGTAAACGTGCCATCCAGGAAAAAGCTTGGGATTTTATCCTCAAAGCTATGGAAGAAGGTACTGTTCTTACAGGTTTAGTTAAAACCAGAACTAAAGGTGGTTTAGTTGTAGATGTCATGGGCATCGACGCTTTCTTACCTGGTTCTCAAATCGACGTTAAACCTATTAAAGACTACGATCAGTATGTAGGTAAAGATATGGAGTTCAAAATTGTTAAAGTTAACGATGTGTTCAAAAACGTTGTTATCTCTCACAAAGCTCTTATCGAAGATGATATCGAAGCTCAAAAATCTGATATCCTTTCTAAACTTGAAAAAGGTCAGGTTCTAGAAGGTATCGTTAAAAACATCGCTCCTTTCGGTGCGTTCGTTGACTTAGGTGGTATCGATGGATTACTTCACATCACCGATATGTCTTGGGGTAGAATCAACCACCCTGAAGAATTATTACAACTCGATCAGAAAGTGACCGTGGTTGTACTTGAATTCGACGAAGACAAAAAACGTATCTCTCTAGGCATGAAACAACTGACAGAACACCCTTGGGATACTCTGGCAGAAGAAATCAAAGTTGGTGCTAAAGTTAAAGGTAAAGTAGTTACTGTTACCGATTACGGCGCTTTCATTGAAATCAAACCAGGTGTTGAAGGTTTAGTTCACGTTTCTGAAATGAGCTGGAGCTCGCACCTGAGAAGTCCACATGACTTCCTGAAAGCTGGTGATGAAGTTGAAGCTGTTATCACTGCGCTAGAAAAAGATGAACATAAAATGTCTCTTGGTATTAAACAATTAAGTCCTGACCCTTGGGCAAGCATCGTTGAAAAATACAAAGTAGGCAGCAAACATACAGGTATCGTTAAAAACTTAACCAGCTACGGTCTATTCATTGAACTTGAAGAAGGTGTTGATGGTTTAGTGCACGTTTCAGATTTGTCATGGACAAAGAAAATCAAACATCCATCTGAATTCATTAAGAAAGATGAGAAAATTGATGTCGTAGTTCTTGAAGTTGATTCTGAAAACAGACGCCTGTCTTTAGGTCATAAACAACTGGAAGAAAACCCTTGGGATACTTTCGAAACTATCTTCTACTTACACTCTAAGCACGAAGGTACTATCGTTGGTGTTAACGACAAAGGTGCTAACATCCAGTTACAATACGGTATTGAAGGTTTCGCTCCAAAACGTCACCTCGTTAGAGAAAATGGCGGAAAAGTTAAAGACGGTGATGTATTGACTTTCGAAGTTATCGAATTCAATAAAGATAACAAAAGCATCGTGCTTTCACATACAAACACCTGGAAAGCCGACGATAAAGCTGGTAAAGCTGAAGATCAGGCAAACAGAGAGAAAGCGTCTAAAACCGCTAAAAACATGAACAAATCAAACGAAAAATCAACTCTTGGTGAGCTTGATGCTTTCAGCGATTTGAAAGCTATGTTCGACTCTGCTGGTGCTAAAGAAGAAAAACCTAAAGCTGAAAAAGTTGAAAAGAAAGCAGCAAAAGAAGAAACAACTGCCGGTGATGACCTGAAAAAAATCACTGGTGTTGGTCCTGCTTTCGAAAAGCGTCTTAACGCCCTTGGCATCCACTCTTTCGCTGATTTAATCGCCTTAACAGACGAGAAAATTGCCGAACTAGAGCAACAAGACAGCATGACTAGTCTCGAAACATGGCATGCATGGATTGAAGAAGCTAAGACTTTCAACGCTTAATCCATTCTAATTATCATCCAAAAGGCAACCCTAACAGGTTGCCTTTTTTTGTGACCTGTAAGTTTGACAAACGTTGAAATCCTTCTTTCTAATCATGTCTAAATACTTCCCTCTTTAACTATCTTTGCACTAAACACTATGTCTGAAGGAGAAATATCAATACTGGAAAGAGAAGAAATAGAAAGAAAGGAAATTCTTAAACGCTATAAGTCGCTCTTAAGATCCATTCGCCATGAACTTACTTCTGAACAGAAAAAAGGAATTCGCGCGGCTTTCGATCTGGCTCTGGATGCCCACAAAGATATGCGCCGCAAATCCGGCGAACCCTATATCTACCACCCAATTGCAGTGGCCCGAATCGCTGCTCAGGAAATTGGTCTGGGTACCACCTCTATCATCTGCGCTCTTATCCATGATGTGGTAGAAGATAGCAATTACACCGTTGAAGATATCAAACGTAAATTCGGTGACAAAGTGGCTAAAATCGTCGATGGTCTCACTAAAATTAAAGAGGTATTTGATCACACTGATAGCATGCAGGCGGAGAACTTCCGTAAAATGCTACTGACCCTCAGCGATGATGTGCGTGTCATTCTGGTAAAACTTTGCGATCGACTTCACAACATGCGTACCCTGGAAAGTATGAGCCGAAAAAATCAGCTTAAAATTGCCAGTGAAACACTCTTTCTGTACGCTCCTCTCGCCCATCGTCTCGGTCTCT
>JBJTNS010000118.1:0-6658 GCA_046074245.1 Chitinophagaceae bacterium
AATTAAACAAAAATTGTCAAATTTAAGCCACAAACTGGCTACTTCACTCCAACTGCTTGGTTTTTAATAACTTGAATCGATTCGATTACAGAAGCATTAAAATGATCTTCGCTTTGCATGTATGCCACTGTCGTGTGAGCCTCAGCACCTAAGCGTCTTTTTTCCAGAGACGCAGTAAATCCGTAGTTAACAGAAATGCAATTCAGTGCGTTTGCTCTCTTAAGTATCTGATAAAGAGCTTGTCTATAAATACTAAATGGAGTTTTAACCTGCCTGTCAATACCAATAAACATGGCATTGTAGGTAGTACCAGATTTATAATTGAAGACCACTGCTACTTCTTTCATTTCGCCGTTGACAGAGAGCTGAAGAGACAGTGCTTCCCAGTTCTGACTGGTAGCGATTTCCTGGAACAATCTTTCAGGGAGATCGAAAGTATTTAATTTATAGGAGCCTTGTTTGACTTCTTTGTACAATTCGAACCAGTGCGCACATTGTTCCTTGCTTGGATGTGTGATGATACTGGTAGTAAACTGATTAGAGTGTCTAAGCACTTCGCTTCTTACGTGGTAGCGTTCCTTTTTAGACAGAGTGCTTAAATACTGGTCTTCGTTTTTCCAGATCAGGTGTTTATGAACATTGGTATCTGGCATTTGCACCTTAAAGAAGCCATTTTCAAGCATTAATTTATCCAGAGCACTGTTATCATCCATGAAATCACGCAACATAATTGAGCTGGCGTTATAGGTCTTCTGAAGCTGAGCAGCCATAGCATAAAGCTCGTTAAAGGCTTGCTTTTTATAATTGCTTATTTCGTGCAGATAAATATGCGACCCTTCTGTCAGCAAAGACCCTGTCATAACCATTTTCGAAGTCAGGAAATATGGATCTTCAGACAAACGGGTTTGTTCGATTTTTTCTGAGACAGCTTCGTGAGAAAGCATATCATCTTTGCAAAGGGCGGTTGTAAAGAAGGTAGCAAGAACAACCTTATTATTACTTTTCTCTTTTACAATCAGATAATCAAATTCCCAGTTATTTTCTGGTGTTGGATTGCCTTTAAAAGCTTTCTCAAGAAAAACCAGACCATCGTAATCGAAACTACCCTTCCCTTCGAATAAGTTATTCCATAAAGTTTTATCGATTTCAGAGATTGAATGGTACTTTTCAACTTTTAGCTGAGAAGAAGCCATTTGTGTCTGTATTAAGTCCTTCATTTTCTTATCCGAAGGCGACTCAATTTTGAAAGATTTATAGATCAGTTCTCGGCTGAAATTTTGCTCTTCAAGAACTTTATCGAAGTGGTGCGCCATAGAAGACACCATCCCTTCAATCTGTTCAAAAGTATGTAAACGGGTGATAGTAAAACGCACACCGGTATTTTTCATAGGCACTGCAGGGAATGCTCCCAGGTTGGTATAATATCCATCATCCATCATTTTTTTGATGAGCTGATACCCTACTTTAGGCAAACCGACACCCACAAAGAATACTGGAGAATCTAAATCCTTAATTAGCGGTAAACCAGCCTTTTTAATCATTAGATTGGCGTATTTAATGTTCTCATGCAAATCAGTTTGCATAGAATTAATTTCATCGCTTAAGTGTATATCGGCGCTTGCCAATGCTGCACCTAATGCAGATGGTTGCATCGGACCAGAAGTAATCATTGGTCCGCCACAGGTTCTAACAAAGCTGGCAATTTTAGGATTTGGGAAAACCATCACAGCACCACCGGTAGCAAAAGCTTTCGCTAAACTGATGGCAAGAACCATTTTAGGATGCAAATTCTGAGACTGAAGCACATAACCCCTTCCGTGTTTACCGAAGCAACTCATACCGTGAGCATCATCAACATAATAGTGAAAGCGCTCATACTTATCCATCAGAGCATAGATTTGATCAACAGGAGATCCATCGCCATACATTGAATAGATACCATCGGCCATATACCAAACCTTGTGGTACTTCTTACTCAGTTCAGCGATTCTGTTTTCAAGAATATCCATTCTATTATGACGGAGCAATTCGACATGCACACCTTTAGGTTTTAAAAGAGCGGCAGCGGTTTGAACAGAACTATGAACCTGGTGATCGAGGATTACAGCATCATTATCTGAAACAACAACTGGTATTGTAGCTATATGACCAAGCGTAGTAGTTGGGGCAACTACACAATGGGCATCAAAAATCTGATTGAACTTACTTTCCAGTTCCTGGTAGTGTATAGAAGATATATAGGCTCTGGATGCAGAGAACTGAGTACCATAATTTTCTACTGCGTTAATAGCTCCATCTTTTAAACGTCTGTCGAATTCTAAACCGAGATAGCTACATGAACTAAAATTAACCAACTCCTTTTTATTGATGGAAAGCATGTTACCATGCAGAATCTGGTCGGAAACACTGAGATGTAAAATCCCGCTGTTCTTTCCATCTGTGATAACATCATTGACCGTATTCAGAAAATTGTTCATAAGTTATGGATAAGTATTAAGTGGTACAAAGGTCAATAATTGAATTAACAAAACAAAGTAAAATGTTGAAAAATTAGTACTTTAATACCATACTTAACATTTTTATCTATCTATATTGCTGATTTTAAATTATTTAAAAATTCAACAAAATTAACATTTTTTATTCATCTAGTTATATGCACAATGTATAGATAAATAAACACTTTTAATACGAAAATGACTGAAAACACGCTTCAAAAAAATAATTTGTTGAAGTATAATACTAATAGTATATAAATACTAAATATAGACAATAATTTTCTATCATATCATTGATTTATTGATACTTAAGTATTTTATATAATAACTAATTTTACAAAAAAAGGATGTGTTTAGATGTTAAAAACACCTTGAAAACGATGCAAAAAAGCTGTTGATATCTATCCATATTTTATCCACCAACACCAATTTAAGAAACTTTGTGTGGATAGTTAAATTAAATCGATAGTGGATAAACCGATCGAATTTCAATTGATTTTTTTAAGATTTCCACAGGAAAATAGAGTGACAGACAGGTTATTTTTATGAAAAACCGAGATAATTCGAATTGTTTTACTATGTTTGCATCAAGAAATAAAAAAAAATGACGCATTTCGAGAACAGTCAGATTCATATGGTAATAGATGATGGCATATTGATTGCCACCTACAAAGCCGGCCTGAAAATGACAATTGACGATGCTAAGCATATCGTCAATGAAAGGCTGAAACTTCTGGAGGGTAAATCACTGCCTGTACTAATTATAGATTCAGGAGTAGTCAGTATGGATAAATCAGCCAGAGATTTTTTATCATCCGACGAGGGCATCGGCGGACTTAGTGCAGCAGCTATTATTGAAAATTCCCTTTTCAGTAAAATGCTCATTAATTTTTTCCTGAGATTAACAAATCCTAAAATTCAAGTGAAAGCTTTTAACGATAGAGCAGAAGCTCTTAAATGGTTGAAAAGCTTATAATGTTTGTGTGTTTTTTTATTGTGTGTAGTATTTTATTTTTGTAACCCTAAACTTTAACATTTAAACATACATTGTCAAGCCCGATTAACTTTGAATTAGACGAAAGATTTATACAGCTGGAAGATACACTTCTTGCGTATTCACATGGAGATTTCACAAAGAAATTACAACTCTCCGACAACCTCGACACCCTGGATAGTATTATGTCAGGCATTAACATGCTTGGTGAAGAGCTTGAAGAAACGACCATCAAAAGAGACTTCTTTAACTCTGCTTTCCATTCCATTACCGATAGTCTTGTTGTAATAGACAATGCCGGTGTCATCATTGATTTCAATGAAAGCTTCTCTATTCTTCTTGAACATAAGAAAGAGGAAATTTCTGGTCAGAACCTCACTAAATTCCTTAAATTTAATAGTTTGTCAAAAACTATTCAACGACTCAATAAGGATATGAAGGCGATCGACTTTGAATCTGAAGTTACCAATGCCAACAACAAAAAAATCATGGTAGAATGCCATGTGTCGGTTATTGATAACAACAAATGCCAGTCGCTGGTAAAGATCCACGACCTGACCTACAAAATACAACAGGAAGCTGGTCGTATCGCCACCATTATCAAAACTCAGGAAGAAGAGAGAAACAGAGTTGCTTCAGATTTACACGACAGTATCGGTCAGCAAATCTCTGCTCTCAAGTTCTACTTCGATTCAATTCAGAAACAAAAAGACGATAAACTCAGAACAGCGCTTCTTAAAAAGACCGAAGCCCTGATCGATAACGTCTCTGATGAAATCAGAAATATCTGTTTCCAGCTCATGCCTCGTTCTGTTGAAAAATTCGGATTAGGACAGTCGATTAAACAGCTCGCCGACCTTATACACTTCAGTACTGGTATCAAATTCGATGTCAGACTTAATGAAGGTGACGGTAAAATTGATCCAAATGTCTCGATGTCCATCTACAGAATTACCCAGGAGTTCGTCAATAATTCCATCAAGCATTCGAAATGTAAGAATATTGTAATCGACTTAAGTGTAAAACCTAAAGTTCTCAACCTGATAATGTCTGACGACGGAATTGGTTTCAATAATTCTCCGAATGCTAAAAGAGGTAACGGACTAGATAACATTAACTTACGTGTAAAATACCTTCAGGGTGAAATAGAATTCAATACAGAGAAAAATAATGGTGTAATGTTTAATATTTTAATACCATTATAGTGAAAAATACTATATTTGCCTCAGGTAAATTAATTAATAAGCTAAAATCAACCAAAACATCCAATGAGAAAAACAGTAAAAATTATAATAGTAGATGACCATCCGATGGTGAGAGATGGTCTGAAGACAATGCTTGAAATCGGTTGTGAAGACATGAATTTCAAAGTCTGGGATACAGACAACGTGGATGAAGCTGTCGAGATTCTCAAAAACGAGAAAATGAAAGTCGCTTTAGTTGACTATCAGTTAATCGATCTTGACGGAGCTCTGGTTACATCTTCTTTACTGGAAGTTAATCCCAAAATTGCTGTTTTAGGAATTTCAAATTACAACGAGATCAACCATATTCAGGATATGATTATGGCGGGTGCTAAAGGCTATACACTTAAAAACATCTCTTCTGATGCTCTTTTTGGTGGTATAAAAGTATTGTTAAATGGCGGTACCTTCTTCTCTCCAGAAGTTGCGCACCTCCTGGCCAACCAATATTACAAAAAATTAACCCTCAAATCTGTTAAACCTAAAGGTCCGAATTTCAGTACCAATAACGAACAATTTGAAGGTGGTAACGAAATGGCTGATAAACTCTCTAAAAGAGAAATCGAAATACTTACCTGTATAGCCAATGAGATGACCAATGAAGAAATTGCAGAAAAGCTTGAGCTGAGCAAACGTACCGTGGACAACCACAGACAGAACATGCTTAAGAAGCTGAATGCCAAAAACTCTATGGGTCTGGTACTTGCTGCTATTAAAATTGGCCTGATTAATATCTCTTCTAAAAAGGGTAAATCGATTAAAGAACCTTCATAATATTCTCTATATTTGAAGTGTGAGATTTCTCCCGCTTATTTTATTATTTCACTTTAGTAACCTCTGCGCCCAGGGTCTCTATCAGGGATTTGGTCAGAATACCACGCAATCCAGAAAAATTGCTTACAGTCTACTGCATGAGAATGTTGAAATCATCTATTTCGAGGGTGGCGAGGAATTAGCAAAATTAACTCTGGACAAAGTCATACACTTTGTACCTGAGTACGAAAACCGTCTTAACTACAACCTTAGTAACGGAATTAAAATTACGCTTTTTAATCACTACGAGGATTTTAAAAACAGCAATACCAACATTACTAATCCTCAGTACTACGCGGGTGGCTATTCTTCATTAACAGACAATTCTGCCTCAGTATACTTCGATGGAAGTCGCATTCACTTTGATAAGCAGGTAAGAAAAGCTGTTGCCGAGGTATTAATCAATGAATTTATTTTTGGTGGTAATATCCGTGAGCGTATTCAAACTGCAGCTTTGCTAACTTTACCAGACTGGTACTACAAAGGTCTGGTTGCATACCTGTCTGAAAGCTGGAACGTCACCAACGATAATTTCCTTAAAGACTTCTTTCAGAACAAAAAGCAGAAATACTTTACTTCTTTACAAAGAGAGGATGAAATACTGGCCGGACATAGTATCTGGCGCTATCTCGAAGAAAAGAATGGTATCGGAGCTGTCAGCAATATCGTATTCCTCACTAAAATCGGCAAAAGTGTTGAAAATGCTATGATCTATTACACAGGCATGAACATTAACATGTTGTTAGACGACTGGCAGGATTTCTATCTCGACAAATATAAAACCGATGAGCTGGTGTTTAAATTCCCAAAAGGACAGGAAAATGCACCCGCATCTCTGGCCAAAAAACAACATACACAATTTAAACTCAGTCGCGACGGCAAAAAAGTAGCCATCGTTACCAATACACTTGGAAAATATCAGGTGGTTATATACGAATTTGCCACACAGACCACTAAAATCATCTGCCAGGGAGGGCATCAGTTACTTAACAGGGAAATAGACCTGAATTATCCATTAATTGCCTGGCACCCCAATGGAAAATATCTAAGTGTAGTGCTTTTCAAAAACGATGAGCCTTTATTAATTAACTACGATCACCTGGGGAAAGTCA
>JBJTNS010000119.1:0-13702 GCA_046074245.1 Chitinophagaceae bacterium
GCTTGCGCCGACCAGTAGGCCATCCAAAACAAGTTATTTGGAAAGATATAGGCACAGGTGCCACCATGGCGAATGATTCTGCATGGAATCTGAAAATTCCGGCCATGACCGAAAAACGCTATGAGATGTACCTTCGTGTTACTCAGGGTGGTGTTACCTGCGAAAACAGCGACACATTTACTTTAAGCGTCAACGCCTTACCGACCTTCCAGTTTAACAATATTCCTCCGCGATGTTATGCCGATGGCGCCGTCAATCTTACTCAGAACAAAGTTGCTAAAGCTTTCTCTGGTGACAAAAAACAAACTGAAACAGACCTCAGATATTATCAAACCTATAAAAAACCTAGCTGGATTACTGGCGGACCTGTTGGTGTTAACACCTATAAATGGGACTTCCCAAGCTTTATTAAAAATGAGCAGTTGCCAAGTACAGGACTGAGAGATACTTTGTGCTACGACTACCGCGATTATAAAGGCTGCTACAACAAAGAGTGTAAAACTGTCAGATTAAATCCAAATCCTGGAGTTGAGTTAAAAGAAGGCACCTTCTGTCAGCGTGCTGGCGCGATAACACTCGACAAACTGGTTGTTAAACCATTCGTAAAATCTGGTGGTATTCAGACTTTCAGATGTATTGAAGTGCCTATGGGCAGCGGTGTAGATCCGGATGCTATCATTTCTATGGGACCAGGATATCCGCCTACCACGATAATGGATCCGGGACTTGAAGGTGAGAACGAAAAAACTGGTGATTATAAAATAGAATATTGTTTTAAAGACGCCTTAACGGGTTGTCAGACCTGCGATACTACAACTGTTACCGTTGTCCGGTTACCAGAAATCAAATTTGATTTCATGCCTAAACAATGTATCAATTTCCCTCTGCTTCATTTAGACAGCTTTGTCAGAGACAGAAATACCGGCAAGCGTTTCCCTGATGGTTACTGGGCTACAGTTGAAGTAAGTGGCTCCAGAGATATGAGCAATCCAGGCACTAACACCAAAATTTCTAACTCTGTCAAATCACAGAAGTACTTTGACCCGCAATATGGTGCAGGTCAATACCTGGTAAAACTCACCGACACTTCCAGTGGTTGTCCGGTAACCGATAGCACCGAGATTTTAGTAAATGGTTTACCATTAATTCAGATTAATGTGCCTGACACGGTGTGTTCATCACTTGCCGCATTCGACCTCGAGAATGTTTTACCTTCAGGTTCTGTAGGCAAATGGAGCGGTCCGGGAGTTAGCGGTCGTCAGTTCGACCCGGCAATGAGTCAGAAAACCAAGCAGTACGAAGGCAAATTCATGATGAAGTTTGAGTACACCAATCCTCTGACTGGTTGTACTGCTTCTGATTCGCAATCCCTTCTGGTGCAATCGCAACCCGAAGTGAAAATACTTTCCCCAAATCCATATCAGCAATGCGAGAACCAGTTATTTAACTTAAACGCATCTAAAGAATGGGTGAATGGCGTTAAATGGACAAGCAATGGCGATGGTGCATTTAGTGATGCCAATGCCTTAACAGGTTCATATCGACATGGATTTAATGACACAGCAATTGAAAAATCAAATGGCAGAGTATCTCTATTTATTCAATCAGTAAAAGAAGGCGTTTGTCCGCCAGCCACTGCTGAGCTAAAATTAATTATAGAGCCATACCCACAGTTTAGCTTTATGGCCGACCCAGAGGTTCAGTGTGAACCAGCAATAGTAAATTTCAGCTCTACAGTTACTAAACCTGCCAATCCATCGAATATCCGATACAACTGGTGGTTTGGAAACGGGCAGAGCCTATTAAATACGGTGAATTTCCAGCCACAGAATATTCCTTATGATACTGCCAAGCGCAACTGGTATGATGTAAGTTTAAAAGTTGAAAATGTATGGGGAACCGGTGCTGGCGAAGTTTGCGCGATTCAAAAAGACTCTGTTGGCTATATTAAAATATTACCTCAGCCAAAAGCCGATTTCAATAGCGATCCAGGTTACAGTACAACAGTAGCATTCCCTAAATTTAATTTCCAGAACCTTAGCACCATCCGCTGGAGCAGTCCGGGTAAACTCGAACACCTCTGGTACTTTGGCACTGGTGATTCTGATGATACCAGTACCAGAACAAATCCTGTTTTCAATTATCCTGCGGACACCAACAAATACCGCGTACATTTAAGTTCGGTGTATACCTATACCTACAAAACTGTCGATCAGATTTGTATGGATACCATTGGCAAAGTGAGAGAGATCGATCCGGATGTGACAGTCTTTGTACCAACAGCCTTTAGTCCGGAGCGTTCAGGACCGAAAACAAACAACGTCTTCAAAGCCATCGTAAACGGCGAAAAAACCTTCCATATTGAATTATATAACCGCTGGGGACAGATGTTATGGAAAACTGATGATAAGAACGCATCATGGGATGGCACCTATATGGGTGAAGATGTTCAGCAGGACGTCTACACCTGGGTCATTAAAGTGACTGCATTCGACGGCGAGATCTACACTTACGAAGGAACAGTAACACTACTCAGATAAAAACATTAAAGCAAAAAAAATCCCGCCTCAAGAGCGGGATTTTTTTGATATAGATTGTAGAATTATTTCTTTTTCTTTTTAGGCTCAGTAGCCGGAGCAACAACAGCAGGTTTGCGGATAGATTTAATAAGATCCTCTCCCATTTTTACATAATCAGCATTTTTACCTTCTGTAGCCATTGCAACAACTTTATTAGCACTAATAATTGCAGCAGCTGTATCATTGAGTTTGTTCTCAATTTTAGCCTTCAGCAACATAATCCAGTAGGCTTTCGGATTTTGTTCGGTAGCTTTATTTACCCAGGTAAGAGCTGTATTAAGGTCTTTACCATTTTCGTAATAGTAAGTTGCAGCCTGATAGTAAGGACGGTTATCTTTATTTACAGTGTTTTCGATGTTGGTCATAATAGTAGCATCGATATCCGCAACGATTCCAAAAGACACTGAAGTGTTTTCCCAGCTCATTTCGATACTGGCAGAAGAAGCAGTGATAGAAGCAACATTAATCGTGAAAGTTTCTACTTTCTCTGTTACTTTACCAGTTTTAACATAGAAGCTTAACACTTCGTTGTCTTTGTTATAATTTGCCACATCGCCACCTAATTTCAGATCTTTGTATAACATCACCTGAAAAGAATCTTTACCTGGAACAGTGTATAAAGCATAAGTACCGGCGCTTACCTTGCTGCCTTGAACTTTAACATCTTCACCAAATGTGATTTTTGTAGCACTGTTAGCGCCTGTGCGCCAGATTTTACCATAGGCAACAACATCACCAAAGATAACACGACCTTTAGCAGACGGACGAGAGTACTCGATGGTTACATCAGATAATGCAAATGCTTGTTTCAGGGTTTGAAGCGGACTCGGAGCAGGGACTTTCAGGGTTTGAGCTGAGAGACCACTAACTGCAGCAAAAACAAATGCGCAGAGTAATTGAATTGAATGTTTCATATATTTATAAATAGAGAATTAAAAGGGTTTAAAATAAAGTTTTCTGACCGTCAAGTTCGTCGATAACAATCCCTGAATCGCCTTCAGCTGGCTTTTCTTCAGACTCTTCTTCCTTGACTTCCTCCTGCCATATACCAACCTTATCACTTAGTAGTTTAGCAGACTTAAAGGTATCGTAAGTGATTTTATTTCCAATCGCTTTCCAGCCCTTCACCTCGATGAAGTCGGCGAGCAGAATATTCTCAACTTTCTTCTCCCCTTTCGCAGTAACTGCCTTGATTTCCACTTCTGGATTCTCGGCTGTACTGGCCAGAATGAGTTTGCTGCCAGGCTTCTCGTTGATGAATAAGAACTTCTTACCAGTAGTAGTAGTTTCAATCAGGAAACGCTTGGCGTAGTAGTTCTTGGAAGACGCATCATAATGAATCACATTGATTGGTTGCTTCTCGTGAAACTTCTGAATCAGGTGAATGTCATTCTGCTCGTAGCGATTCGTTAATTCGTTGTCCGTTAATTCGTAGCTACCATCATTAAGGATAACCAGAATCTTGTCTTCGCTGGTAAAATTGCCCAGCAACTGACCACGACCATCGACATTCAAACGACCGATATCGGCATCGTACCAGATATCGCGACCTTTAAAGGTAGATTTACCTTTTTCTTTAAGTTCGATTTTGCGGATTGGATGTTTTGTTAAGGTATTACCCTTAGAGCTTCTGCCCTTGATTTCGAGTTTTGAGAAATCGTATTCCAGATACTTAATTTTAGCACTGGCCATATTACTTAAGTGCACACCTATCTTCTCAGCCTCGCTGTTATTATTGGCTGTAAAATAAAGTAGTTTACTTCCCGGAGTTCCCATGCTTATTTCGTAATCCTTGTCGCGGATCACTCCCAATACATTGAAACGTTTCACGTAACTAACTCCCGACTTACCATCATAATACGCCACGTTGTATACTTTACGCTCGTCGTTTTTACGGTAGACATCTACATACAGCAGATCTTTACCCATAAACTGCTTCTCAGACACTTTACTTACCACATAAGTACCGTTTTTACGGAATGCAATGATATCGTCGATATCAGAACAATCGCAGATATAAGTATCTTTCTTTAAACCATATCCCACAAAACCCTCTGCGTAGTTAGCATATAATTTTTCGTTCGCAACTGCCACCACATTGGTTTCAATCTTATCGAACATACGGATTTCCGTTTTGCGTTCACGACCCTTACCATATTTCTTAATGAGGTTTTTGAAGTAATCAATTGCAAAATCTGTCAGGTTATCGAGATGGTTTTTCACTGCAGCAATCTGATCTTCAAGACCTCTGATGTATTCGTCGGCTTTGAAAGCATCATATTTAGAAATACGTTTGATACGAATTTCAGGTAATCGTGCAATATCATCCATGGTCACCTCACGGCGAAGAAGCTTTTTGAAAGGCTTGATTTTTTTGTCAATCATTGCCAGAATTTCCTCCCATGTCTCGCACTCCTCAATAGACAGATAGATTTTATTTTCTATAAAAATCTTTTCCAGGGAACTGAAATGCCATTTGTTTTCGAGGTGACGCATTTCGTTTTCCAGTTCAGTCTTCAGCAAATGCAGCGTATTCTCGGTAGAGGTGCGCAACATATCATTCACTCCAAGGAAAAGAGGTTTGTCTTCAACAATAACACAGGCATTAGGAGAAATGCTCACTTCACAATCAGTAAAGGCATAGAGAGCATCGATGGTCATATCCGTAGACACACCTGGCGCCAGCTGCACTTCTATTTCAACATCTTTAGCAGTGTTATCTATTACCTTTTTGATTTTTATTTTGCCATTATCATTGGCTTTAAGAATGCTATCGATAACACTTTCGGTAGTTGTTCCAAAAGGAATCTCTTTAATTAATACCTTCTTACCATCTGCAGATTCAATTTTAGCACGGCAACGTATTTTACCCCCTCTTTTACCTTCATTGTAGTTGGTAAAATCGGCCATACCACCTGTAGGAAAATCAGGAACAATATTGGTGCGTTTACCTTTAAGAATATCGATACTGGCCTCACAAAGTTCAATAAAGTTATGAGGCATAATCTTAGTTGCCAAACCTACTGCAATACCTTCTACACCCTGAGCCAGCACCAGAGGAAATTTAACCGGAAGCGTAACAGGTTCGCGTTTACGACCATCGTAACTCAACTGCCATTCGGTTGTTTCTTCATTAAAAGTAACCTCCAGGGCAAACTTGGAAAGACGCGCCTCGATATAACGGGGAGCCGCTGCTGAGTCGCCTGTACGGATATCTCCCCAGTTACCCTGGGTTTCAATCATCAGGTCTTTCTGCCCCATATTGACTATTGCCTCGCCAATGGCGGCGTCACCATGCGGGTGATACGACATGGCAGAACCGATAATATTGGCTACCTTATTAAAACGACCATCGTCCATTTCCTTCATCACGTGCATGATACGCCTCTGTACAGGCTTTAACCCATCATACAGATTTGGAACTGCACGCTCGAGAATTACATAACTGGCATATTCAAGAAACCAGTTTTCGTATAGGCCTGAAACAGGCAGCACCCCGCTATCGCGGTGACCGTGGTGCACTATCCCATCATTGTGAATGTCTTCTTCTTCTATATCCATATTAAGCAGCTTCTTCTTCAGTTGTTTCTGCTACCGGTTCTTCCGGAGCAATGTCTTTTTCAATGTATAAGTTATCAATAATGAACTCCTGACGCTCAGGGGTGTTCTTACCCATGTAGTATTTCAGCAATTTTTCAATACTGGTTTCCTTTGTCAGGATAATTGGTTCTAAACGCATATCCTCGCCTATAAACCCTTCAAACTCTTCAGGAGAAATCTCTCCCAAACCTTTGAATCGTGTAATCTCAGGTTTATGTCCCAGTTTTCGAATGGCTCTCTGGCGCTCCTCATCACTATAGCAATAGATGGTTTCCTTTTTATTTCTTACCCTGAACAATGGTGTTTGCAGAATGTAAACGTGACCGTTTCTAACCAGATCAGGGAAAAACTGCAGGAAGAAAGTCATGAGCAGCAAACGGATGTGCATACCATCGACGTCGGCATCTGTTGCGATCACCACCTTGTTAAATCGTAAATTGTCCAGACCCTCTTCAATATCCAGAGCATGCTGAAGTAAGTTGAATTCCTCGTTCTCGTATACCACTTTTTTCTTCAGACCATAGCAGTTCAGCGGCTTACCCCTTAAACTGAATACCGCCTGAGACTCGACATTACGACTCTTGGTTATACTACCACTTGCAGAGTCACCCTCAGTGATAAAAATAGTGGTATCAAATTTATTGTCTTTGTTATCGATTAGATGCGTACGGCAATCGCGCAACTTTTTATTGTGCAGATTGGCTTTTTTAGCACGCTGCTGAGCCAGCTTACGCACACCAGCCATATCTTTACGTTCGCGTTCATTCTGTAAAATCTTTTTGAGCAGCGCATCGGCTGTTGCAGGATTTTTGTGCAGATAGTTATCCAGCACCTTAGACAGGTTCTCAGAAATGAAAGAGCGGATACCCTGACCACCAGGTGCAATTTCTGTAGAACCCAGTTTGGTTTTAGTCTGAGATTCAAACACAGGCTCCTGCACTCTAACCGCCACAGCTGCAGAGATTGAAGTACGAACATCAGAAGCGTCAAAATCTTTTTTATAGAACTCTCTGAGTACCTTAACCACTGCTTCCTTTAATGCACTAAGGTGAGTACCTCCCTGAGTGGTAAACTGACCATTGACGAAAGAATAATATTCTTCGCCGTACTGGTGACCGTGGGTGATGGCCACTTCAAAATCGGCTTCTTTAAAGTGCATGATTGGGTACAAAATAGTTTCAGTATCTACTTTGCGCTCCAGCAAGTCTTTAAGTCCGTTCTTAGAAAGATAATTCTGACCGTTAAACTGAATGGTTAAGCCAGAATTAAGGAAAGCATAGTTCCAGACCTGCTCAACCAGAAACTCAGGTATAAAGCGGTAATTTTTAAAAATGGTATTATCTGGCTCGAAAACAATGTGAGTACCATTCTTCTCGTCGGTAGTTGTTTCTTTGTGATCAACAATGAGTTCGCCCTTCTCGAATTCGGCTTTTTTGGTTTTCCCATCACGGAAAGACTGTACTGAGAATTTAGAAGAAAGTGCGTTCACTGCCTTTGTACCCACACCGTTCAGACCAACAGATTTCTGGAAAGCTCCGGCATCGTATTTACCACCTGTATTGATTTTACTCACACAATCAATCACTTTTCCCAAAGGGATACCACGCCCATAGTCGCGCACCTCTACTTTATTTTCAGAGATGGTGATTTCAATTTTCTTACCATGTCCCATCATGTGTTCGTCGATAGAGTTATCGACAATCTCTTTCACCAGCACGTAAATACCATCATCAGCTGAAGAGCCATCTCCTAGCTTTCCGATGTACATACCCGGCCTCAGACGGATGTGTTCTTTCCAGTCGAGCGACCGTATACTGTCTTCTGAGTAATTGGATTCCTGATTAGCCATAAATTAAAGAGCGAAATTAGGCACAGACAAAGTACCGTTATTTACAACCTGCCATTTTTTATAAACAATTAACACATACAAATCAGTTTTTTTTATTGAGATAAAAAGTATATTTGAACCATTAATTCCAAACAAATAATGAAACACAAACTACTTATTGCCACAGTTTTAGGATTATTTATCCTTAATTCATGCACCAAAAAAGAGACCATTATCCAGGAGTACAATCCTCCTCAGCCAAAATTATTCGGGACCTGGAAACTGATTGGACAGAATTCATCTGACACCAATTATTATGTCTTTCCGAACGATGGCAGCAATTTTATGCATGTGCTCACCAACTCCACTTTCAACTTCAGAACCAGTCAGATTTATGCCTACAAAGCGACTGACAATCAGCTACAGGTGTATTCTTCACTGGTAAATTATAAGGTTAGTAATGATACCTTGTATTTGATGGAAAATCCGAACACATCTACTAAACTGGTAAAAATCAACAACCCATCCTTCACGCCTGCCAACTGGATGAATCCCTCTTCTGTTGCCAAAAAAATCAATATTCCTAGAGGTATTGGCTATAACACCAGACCATTTGGTATTGAAGGTAATTACCTTTATTTATATGGAAACGAGAACGGCAATGAGCGGGTTTTCAAATTTAACTCAAGCACTGAACAACACGAAGACAGTGGCGCAGTGAGCGAACCTGCTTCAACTTGTATTAAATCAGGAACAATGTACACCGCTTTTGACAACGGCAACTATAATATTTACAAATCTCTTACTTCCTCAATCGGATCTATGTCAACGATTTCCAACAATACCCTGCCATATGCCAATGCTATTTCAGTGAACCCTAATTCTGGTGTATTGTACGTATATACCAATAGCTATAAACTTTATTCAGGTACCGAAAACTCAACATTTAATGAACTGTTTGATTTCTCTTCTTACGGAGTCAATAATGTCCTGTACTACAAAAACGACGAATTCCTTTGTCTAAGAAACAACAATATTTGCAAAGTATCTATTGCTCCGAGCTTTAAAGTATTGGCTAACTACCAGTCTATCCCTGGCTTCAGTATTTATCAGATATCTACCAATGGAACCGACGTTTGGTGCTATGGATACGACAATAATGCCGGCACCTATAAACTTGTAAAAGTTAATATCTAAACTACTGACTTTAAAAAGCGTACAAAAAGTGAATAAAATCGAAAATTATTTCCAGTTTTTTTTGGAAAACGAATAATTATTCATACTTTTGCACTCCCAAAAAAGAAAAAATCATGAAAGAAGGCATACATCCATCGAATTACCGTTTCGTCATTTTCAAAGACATGACCAGCGAACATTCTTTCCTTTCACGCAGCTGTGTTGAAACAAAAGAAACAGCTAAATGGGAAGATGGCAACGAGTATCCATTATACAAACTGGATATTTCTGACAAAAGTCACCCTTTCTTCACAGGTAAACAAACACTTGTTGACACTGCCGGTAGAATTGACAAATTCCGTCAGCGTTATACCAGAAAGTAATTCGCCTAAAAACATTTATGAAAAGTCCCGATTCTGTCGGGATTTTTTTTATGTCATACTTTTTAACGATTTTTGCCTGAACTTACATGACTATCATACTATTTGATGACGATGCTTCAAAGCATCTTAAACCCTTTACGCTTACCCGTCCATCTGCCGATATTCGCTGCGGTATACTTACCATTGCCGAAAAATGGGCTAAGTATCTTGGACAAGAGGTATCATACCGTTGTGCACCCTACCTGCAGACTAAATTCAAGGAGCGTGCTTCAGACGACAACCTCTACATCAATGGTCGCGTTCTGCCTGATGCTGAATTCACTGCTGCAGTTAAATCTTTAAATCCTGGCCAATCTCTTATCCAGGACGATACATTACTGGCATTCAGATACAGCTCTTTTGAGCCTGAATCTTGTACGCAGATACCAGCTCAGCCTTTAAGAATCATTTCACGCATTCACAACATCTTTACTTATAACCACGCAGAAATAGAAGCCGACTTTGCCTTATTAACCTCTGGCAGAACTTCGGCATCTTTAAGTACTACCAATACGATTTTCGGCAAATACCCACTATTTGCAGAAGAAGGTGTGAAAGCTGAAGCGGCGGTATTTAACACCAATGAAGGCCCAGTATACCTGGGTAAAAACAGTGAGGTGATGGAAGGGGCATTAATTCGCGGACCATTTGCGCTGTGCGAAAGTGCAGGTGTAAAAATGGGTGCTAAAATTTACACTGGTACTACTATCGGACCGCATAGCAAAGTGGGTGGCGAAGTGAGCAATTCTGTTATCTTTGGCTACTCCAACAAAGGTCACGATGGCTTCTTAGGCAACTCCGTTTTAGCAGAATGGTGTAACCTGGGTGCCGACAGCAATAACAGCAACCTTAAAAACAACTACGAAGAAGTTAAACTATGGAACTATCAGACAGGTGGTTTCGAACGCACTGGCTTGCAGTTTTGTGGTTTGTTTATGGGCGATCACAGCAAGTGTGGCATCAATACCATGTTTAACACCGGTACCGTAGTGGGTGTATCTGCCAATATTTTCGGCTCAGGTTTTCCGCGTAACTTTGTGCCTTCTTTCGCCTGGGGCGGAGCACAGGGCTTTGAAACCTACCTTCCTAAGAAAGCGTTTCAAACAGCCGAAAAAGTAATGGAAAGACGCCATGTCGCTTTGGAAGAAGCCGATAAAAATATCCTCTTACACATCTTCGAAGAAGAACAAACATATAGAAACTGGGAAAAATCATGACAAGACAAAAAATAGCCGCAGGCAACTGGAAAATGCACAAAACCCTCACCGAAGGTCAGGGTCTGGCACAAGAAATCAGAACAATGGCAGAAGCAGAATTGATGAGCAATGCAACGCTTATGATATTCCCGCCATTTATCCATCTCCAATCCATCGCAAAACAGATGGAAGGCTCTAACATCATTGTTGGTGCTCAAAACATGAACGAAAACGAACAAGGTGCCTTCACCGGCGAAGTATCAGCTAGCATGCTCACTTCTATCGGCGTAAAACACACCCTCGTTGGTCACAGCGAACGCAGACAGTATTACAACGAAAGCAATGCTTCCTGCGCAGCTAAAATCAGAACCGCCCTCAAACACGGTATCACTCCTGTGTATTGCATCGGCGAAACTTTATCGGAACGCGAGAGCAACAGCCATTTTGAAGTAGTTAAAACGCAAATATTAGCACTTGAAGGATTGAGCGCCGACGAGCTGTCTAAATGCATCATCGCTTACGAACCAGTATGGGCTATTGGTACCGGTAAAACTGCCAGCGCCGAACAAGCCAACGAAATGCATATCCATATCAGATCTGTATTGGCAGTTTTATCTAATGCCGACTGTGCCAATGGAATTTCTATCCTCTACGGTGGTAGCGTAAAACCTGATAATGCTAAATCTTTGTTTGCTATGTCAGACATTGATGGTGCGCTTATCGGTGGCGCCGCACTCCAGTCGCGCGACTTTTTAGACATCGCTAAAAGTTTTTAAATAAAACACCTATCAATACAAAGCCTGAGCAGTCTCTGTTCAGGCTTTTTTTATGTCCAGTCTTTTCTGCAACAACGCAGCAATAAGCATCACCAGTAAACAACCAATCAGATTTAGCCATAAGAAAGCAGTTAAATCCATCATCCATGCCAGTACCACAAATAACTCTGCGACTATTGCCGCAACAGAAACCGCCTTGCCTCCTATCCACTTCATATAGAATGCAACCATGAAGATTCCGAGTATGGTGCCATAAAATAAAGAGCCCAGTATATTTACTGCCTCTATCAGATTGCCCAGCTTAGAGGCAAATAATGCCACTACCACGCAGAACAAACCCCAGAAGAAAGTAGACCACCTGGAGGCTTTCAGATACTGAGCTTCGCTGGCATCTTTTCTATAAATGCGTTTGTAAAAATCTACAGCAGTGGTAGAAGCCAGAGAATTAAGGCCACTGGCGGTCGACCCCATGCTGGCCAGAAATATTACTGCAATCAATAAGCCTACTATCCCCACGGGCAAATGCTTGGTAACAAAAATCAAAAAGACATAATTGCTGTCATTGGTATCTGCTGCTGCATGATTTATCGTCATTAAATGCCTTGCAGAGTCTCTGATGGTTTTACTTTTTTTCTCGGCTGCCTTCACCTGCTCACTTGCTAAATCCATCTTCATCTGGTCGTCGGCATGTATGGCCTCTGCCAGTTGCTCAACCCCTTTTTTCTTCTCTGAATTCGCCAGAATGAACTCGCGCTCCAGGGCATGGTACTGACTGGCATAAGTGCTATTTTCAATCCGGTTGATTTCTGTCTGATTGAAGAACATCGGCTGTGAATGAAACTGATAAAACACAAACACCAGTACTCCAATCAGCAATATCACAAACTGCATTGGAATTTTTACCAGTGCGTTCATGATAAGCCCCATGCGACTTTGATTGACGGAACTACCGGTGAGATAGCGGCCTACCTGCGACTGATCGGTACCGAAATACGAGAGCTGCAGAAAGAAACCACCAATGATACCTGACCAGATATTGTAGCGGTTATCCAGATCAAATTTGGTATCGATGGCATTGAGTTTATCCATTTTCCCGGCAATATGCAAAGCATCTGATAGTTTGATATTTTCTGGTAAATGGTCCATTACCATATAGGCTGCAATAAACAAACCCGAGAAGATAATTCCCATCTGCAACATCTGTGTATACGATACCGCTTTAGCGCCTCCGTATACCGTGTAGGTAATCACAAGTAAACCATTCATCAGGATGGTAAGGCGAATATCGATCGATAAAATAGTAGAAAGAATAATGGCAGGAGCGTAAATGGTAATACCGGTAGACAATCCCCTCTGAAGAAGAAACAAGGCAGCGGTGAGCGTTCTTGTCTTATTATCGAAGCGCTTTTCAAGATATTCGTATGCAGTATAAACATTGAGTTTATGTAAGATCGGAACAAAGGTGATACACAAGACCACCATGGCCAGAGGCAATCCAAAATAAAACTGAATAAAGCGCATACCATCGCTGAAGCCCTGACCCGGACCGGATAAAAAAGTAATGGCACTGGCCTGAGTTGCCATCACAGATAAACCAATATGGTACCAGGGCAACTCGCGGTTCGCTAAAAGATAGCCTTCCACATTTTTGGTAGCGCGACTTTTCCAGAGACCATAAACTATGATCAGTGAGAGGGTTAATCCTAGTACCAGCCAATCAATTTGACTCATTTAAAATATTGAGTAAAAGTGTAAAGAGCCAGTATACTGAGACCCAGAAACAAGAGCACCAACCAGTAGACCATCGACCATTGTTTTTCTCTCATGGTTTAGTGGGCTGACTTATTAAATTAATCATCAGTCGGTAAGCACCAGGCACCCCGGCAGGCAATTGCCTGAAAAATGCCAGACCAGTGTAAACAAAATATCCCTTGCCATAGCTGGCCATAATCAAAGAACCCTTTTCAGACTTCTCGCCCGGATCGTTCATGGTAAACACAGTCTTGTAAGACGAATCAAGCTCGGTGGCGAAATAAATACCACGTTCCTGCACCCAGTTTTTAAAATCATTCTGGCTGATAATATTGGGAAATTGCAAAACCTTGAGACTATCGTTAACAAAGCC
>JBJTNS010000120.1:0-5495 GCA_046074245.1 Chitinophagaceae bacterium
GCCATCAGAATAATTGATGATATAACACCTGAAAAAGTAAGAATTCTGCAACAAGCAGATAATATCTATATCACTACGCTCCGCGAACATGGCTGGTATGATAAAATCTGGCAAGCAGGTGCCATCTTCCTTCCAGTAAAAAGTGTTGGTGTAATGGGCGACGAAAGAACTTACGAATATGTAATTGCTCTAAGAGCTGTAACGTCTTCCGATGGAATGACCGCAGACTGGGTGCATATTCCGTACGAAATACTGGCAGAAATCAGTAATAAAATTATCAATAGAGTAAAAGGAATTAACAGAGTGGTATATGACATCAGCTCTAAACCTCCTGCAACCATAGAATGGGAATAGTAAGAAAAATATCACTTCTTGTCTTCTGCTTTTTGCTAATCAGTTTTGAGGCAAAATCAGCAGTAGATGCCAGAAAACCACCTTTTGAAAAGGAGTTTAAAGTGGCTATTATGCTGCCGTTTTGTATCGGAATGCCCGAAAAGTATAAGGTGCGTGATATTATGGCTGAATACTACGAGGGTGTTGAAATTGCCATCACTGAACTCGAAAAAATGGGTTTGAAAATGGACCTGAGGGTGTATGATACAAAAATGGATAGTATGGAGGTTATTCGCCTGTTGTCTGCCCCTGAAATGCAGGAACTAGATCTTATTATCGGTCCGGTTTACGATAATGAACTGGTGGAAGTTGAAAAGTTTTGTGCTACCTACAAAATTCCTCTTGTGTCTCCTTTGAGATATTATCCAAACTCATTGGGAGCAGATTTTCCTCTTATCAATTGCAATACTGTCGATAGTTTACAGTTTTTCTATACTGGGAAAATGATGGCCGATGCCTTTAAGAAGTTTACTGTGGTAGTAGTAGATGATGATCTTAAAAATAACAGATCTTTCGCCGCCCGAAACTTTAAAAAAGGATACGAATTGCAAAGTGGTAAGTCGTGTCAGATTATAGATGGAAAAACCACAACAGCGACTTCATTATGGAATGGTAAAGACTCTATGCTGGTTTTCTATACTGGCAAAAGCTCATCAAGCTGTAACAATGGTATTTCTAATAAAAGTAACGATAAATGGATAGTCGCTGGTCCCTCTGACTGGCTTAACATCGACCGAGTTAATTACAGTGCTTTAAATGGATTGTATTTTTACGATTCATATAGTGTTCCCTATAACGATACGGTTTATAAAGCTTTTAGAAGAAACTATCGCGAACTTTATGGTGGCGACCCTGAACGATATACTTTTGTAGGTTACGATCAGTTTTTGTTTTTTGGTTCGGCGCTTATGGCATTCGACAATAATTTCTATAAGAAGATCCTTAACAAAGAATTTATTTATACGCATCGTACTTTTAATTTTGTACGCAGAGGGAACCTGATAGAAAATGCGGGTTCTAATTTGTTTTATTACGATAATTACAATTTCTATAAAGCGTTTTGGCGGTATTAAAACCTTTTCAACTGGGAATTATATGCGATATCTTGTCAGCGTATAAATACGATCAGCCATTTCATCACTATTTTTCTGGTTTAGCAAAACAGCATAAAAACTGGGGGAGCAAAGACCGAAAAACATACCGGAATGCCTGTTATGCTTTTTTTAGAACTGGTTTTTTAAGTCAGGGTAAGGATTTACCTGAAATGGTTCTCAGGGCCATAGCACTTCAGGATGAACAGTTATCTGATGCTGATATCCAAGCCATGTTTCCTTTTAAAGAGCATGTCTCCGAACAAATCAATTTTCCACTCTGGGTTAGTTCTCATCTCAAACAAAAACCTGTTTACCTGATCATGAGAAAGAATTATGAAGCTGATTGTAAAGCCTATCTACAGCAAAACAATATAACATTTGAAGTGGAAAACGACTATTGTTTGCGCTTGCCTCCCGATAGTAAATGTGACGCTTTAACCGATCACGGACTGGCCTGGATCATGGATATTTCTTCTGCCAGGGCTACAGATGCAATTGGCTTAAATGATAGGGAAATGGTTTGGGATGCCTGCTCGGGCGCTGGTGGTAAATCCATTTTTCTAACTCAGAAATTCGAAGACCGAATTTTTCTGACCTGCAGCGATAAGCGACTGACAATACTAGAAAATTTGAAAGCCAGATTTATTAAACTGGGATTAGACTTACCTAAGATAGAATTAATTGATCTTACAGAACCATCTCATCTATCTGTTAAATACGATTCAATTATATTGGATGTGCCATGTAGTGGAAGCGGCACCTGGGGGAGAACGCCAGAGCAAATTCAAAGTTTCGACCCTGAAATGCCTCTCCGATTCGCTAAAATTCAAAGAAAAATTGTGTCAAATGCCCTCAAAAATTTAAAACCTGATGGTAAATTGTTTTATTTAACATGTTCGGTTTTTAGTGAGGAAAATGAGAATACTGTGAAGCATATTGAAGTAAACCATCATTTTAAATGTTTGAACTCCCAGTATTTTTATGGTGACCATCAATTAACTGATACCCTCTTTTTTGCCTGTTTACAAAGTCAGGATATCTAAATTATATTTAAGTTTAATTATTCATTGTCAGTGAATTGACTTGTTGAAAATGTAAGTCTTTTGCATTGATAGTCAGGGTATTGAAAATGGCAGATTCTGCACGACTATTTTAACGGTAAACTTAATAAAATAAAATATTAAATGATAAATACGATAAAGTGCGTGTTTATTAGATTAATTTCAGTTTTTATCCCTTTTTTTTACTAATATTGCAACCCAAAACTATTGTATAACACATTTCAAAAATGCGACTGATCGAGAATTCTTTGCGTAAGGTACTAACTTTCAAAGTTTTTGGTCAGTCCAGCTCTTAATATTTTAAGTGGTATTTTGATGGTGCTTATCTTTAGTGTGCAGATTAAAACAAAAAGGTTTCATTTAATAAACAAAAATGTTACACAAAAAAACACAGATACACACACTGAAATTACTGGTATTACTAAGCATGCTCGGTATTTTTAGCGCTTGTAATAGCGTTAAAGAGTTTCGCTACTTTACTGACATTCAGAAAGATAGTACTACAAACATTAAAATTACTCCCAAAGAACCGCATATTCAAAGTGGTGACATCCTTCAAATTGTAGTTTCAGATCCTGATGAATTAGTAGTCAGACAAATCAATGGTACCACTGTTGCTGCAGGTGCAAGTGGAGGATCTACTGCGCCAAGTTCAGGCTATCTTGTCAATGATTCAGGGATGATCACTTTCCCATTAATTGGTTTAATCAAAGTAAAAGGTCTGTATAAAAACCAGCTGGCTGATAGCATCAAAAACCGTTTGGTAACAATGAAACTTTTACTCGACCCAATTGTAATCGTGAGACTGACCAATTTTAAAGTGACAGTGATGGGTGAGGTACTTAAACCTGGTATTATTACAGTTCCTAACGAAAGAATTACTATCACTGAAGCCATTTCACAATCAGGAGACATTACAAATTTCGGTCGTCGCGATAATGTTCTGGTAATTAGAGAAAAAAACGGAAAGCGTATTTACAAGAGACTTGATCTTACAAAGAATACTGTTTTTGATAGTGAATTCTACTATCTGGAAAATCAGGATATCGTATACATCGAACCAAGTAAAAAGAAGGCTGCTGCCTTAAGTCGCGGCGCCCAGAACTACTCCATGGTCATCAGTACCGTCTCAGTCCTTCTAATCATTTACACACAACTACTAAAATAATTATATGTCTCAGACAAACCCTGCTCCGAATGTTAAACCAAAGGAAGAAAAAGTTAACATTGCCGGCGAGATTTTACAGAGATATCTGCCTTACTGGCCGATTTTCCTGATAACTATTTCCATCGGTCTGACTATTTCATTTTTTAAAATCAGATACGCAACTCCCATGTATCAGGCTGGTGCCGGTATCATGCTGAAAGATAAGGAAGATGGCGTTGAAAGCGTTTTGAATGCTCTTGAAGGCACTGAATCTAAAAAGAATGTCGAAAATGAGATTGAACTTCTAAAGTCTCAGAACCTGATGACTCAGGTAGTAAAAGATCTGGGTATATATGCCCATATCTATGAACCAGGTCGGGTTAAGCATGTTCTGGCCTATAACTCAACACCAGTTAGTTTTAAAGCCATTCAGCCAGATTCTTTCCGTTCAAGTGGGATGATTAAATTTACCTACATGCCAAAAGAAAAGGCTATTCTGATGGAAGGTAAAAAATATCCATTAGAAGTGCCGGTTGAGACGCCTTATGGAAAGTTCCGTATCAACTACAACAGTGAAAATGATATCAACGGCAATCAGCAATATTTCCTTCAATTAGTCGGTGTGAAAAGTATGGCAAAATCACTTTGCTCACAACTGAACGTTTTTACAGGTGGAAAACAATCAACCATTGTTAATCTCAAAATTACTGATCCAAGTCCGAAACGTGCTGAAGATATTCTCAATACTCTCATTAGAGTATATAACGAAGCTTCTGTCAAAGATAAAAACTCAACTGCAGCAGCCACCCTCGACTTCATAGATAATCGTCTTAAACTCGTGATCAATGAACTTTCGAACATTGAAATGGATGTTCAGAGTTATAAATCACGCGAAGGCATCGTGGATATATCTGCTGAAGGTACTGCCTACCTTAGCAGCGTTCAGAGTTCTGATCAGCAGGTTTCTGAAGTGAATATCCAATTATCGGTACTCGAACAAGTTGAAAGATACGTGATCGATAAAAATGAAACTGGTGGTACTGTTCCGGCAACTCTGGGTATTTCAGATCCAATTCTTTTGCAACTCCTGAGTAAATTGAATGAAGCTGAACTTCAGTTGGAACGTTTGAGAAAAACCAGTGCCGAAAATTCTCCTTCTGTTGTCACTGTGAAGTCGCAGATAGCACAATTAAAACCTAGTTTATTAGAAAATATACGAAACCTGAAAGCCAATCTTCAGGCTACCAGAGCAAAGATTATGGGCGAAAGTTCTAAATACTCATCAATGCTTAGAAGCATTCCTAAAAAGGAAAGGGAAATTATTGAGATTGGTCGTGAACAAGGTGTTAAACAAAGTATTTACACATTCTTACTTCAGAAGAGAGAAGAAACTGCGCTGTCTTATGCCTCATCTGTAGCTGATACGCGTCTCGTTAATCCTGCAGAAGCTGGCTATTTTCCTGTTTCTCCGGTGAAATTCAATATTTATTTACTGGGTTTTGCTCTGGGAGCCATTGTTGCTATCGGATTTGTCATGTTCAGAGAAACTCTAATAAGTTATGTGGTGTTCAGATCAGAACTTGAAAAAGCGACTAATGCCAGAATCATTTCTGAAATCATGAATGATAATGGAAAAGATGTCATTGTTGTGAAAGATGGCAAAAATAATGCTATCGCCGAACAGTTCAGAGCACTTAGAACTTCTTTGTCTTACCTCGGAATAAACAAAGACAATAAAACCATCTTGCTGACCTCTTCAATTTCAGGAGAGGGAAAAAGCTTTATCTCTGTTAATTTGGG
>JBJTNS010000121.1:0-5666 GCA_046074245.1 Chitinophagaceae bacterium
GCAGGGCACCAGTTCACCATGGCTTCACTGAGGAAGGCCAGTCTAAAATCCAGTAAAATATCCGATTGTTGTTTATGCGACAGGGCCTTCCATTCAGCGGCAGAGAATTGATGGGTTTCTGTTTGGCAGCCCTGGTTTTCAAATTGCTGAATGAGTTCAGAAATTGGGGCAGCGCTATCTTTTTGGGTATTGTAGTACGAATTGAATAATTGGATAAAGATCCACTGGGTCCAGCGGTAGTAGGCAGGATCGCAGGTACGGATTTCTCTCGAACAGTCGTAAGAAAAGCCGATTCTATCCAATTGTTCTCTGTAGCGGGCGATATTTTCTTCAGTTGTTTTAGCCGGGTGTTGTCCGGTTTGAATGGCGTATTGTTCGGCAGGCAAACCAAAGGCATCGTAGCCCATAGGGTGCAGAACATTGAAGCCTTTCAGGCGTTTAAAGCGGGAGACGATATCAGAAGCGATGTAGCCAAGCGGGTGTCCGACATGCAGGCCGGCCCCTGAAGGATAGGGGAACATATCCAGCACATAGTATTTTGGTTTAGAGGGATCCACAGAAGCTTTGAGCCAATGGTTATACTGTGTGTTGTTGGCCCATTTGTTTTGCCATTCTTTTTCAATTCTCCTGAAGTCGTAATTCGCCATAAAATAATTTGCAAAAATATCATATCTGTTCAGTAATACCATATTGTGCGCATTAAGAAATGTAAAAACTTGATTTAAAGCAGTATTCGACCAAATATCTTGAAATTAAATTTGATAAATGCGTTAAATGGTTAAATTTGCAACCCTTTAAAGCTTTTAAATAAAGAAAAAATGAGTAACGCAACCATTCACAGCAACCTGAATCCATTGGATTCGATGATGAAGCGCTTTGATGAAGCAGCAAAAATCTTAGGTTTAGACGAGTCAGCCTACAACACCTTAAAATACCCAGCCAGAATTGTCACTGTTCACCTACCGGTGATTATGGACAATGGCAAAGTTCAGGTATTTGAGGGCCATCGTGTACAGCACAGCACCACATTAGGTCCATCAAAAGGTGGTATCCGTTATTCAATGGATGTTTCATTGGATGAGGTAAAAGCGCTTGCAGCATGGATGACCTGGAAAACTGCCGTAGTAGGTATACCATACGGTGGTGGTAAAGGTGGTATTAAATGTGATCCAAAAACCATGAGCAAAGGCGAACTGGAGCGTTTAACCAGAGCTTATGCAGCAGCGATGAGCGATATTTTCGGTCCGGATAAAGACATTCCTGCACCAGACATGAACACTGGTCAGCAAGAAATGGCCTGGATCGTTGACGAATATTCTAAAATCAAAGGTCAGTATACACCAGCTGTTATCACTGGTAAGCCAATTTCAATGGGCGGTTCATTGGGTAGAGTTGAAGCAACAGGTAGAGGTGTGATGGTATGTACCAGATCAGCTTTAGCTAAAATGGGATTAAAACCTGAAGAATGCACTTGTGTGGTTCAGGGTTTTGGTAACGTAGGCTCTATTTCAGCTAAATTGATCGAGATGTTAGGTGTTAAGATCGTTGGTATATCTGACGTAACAGGTGGTTATTACAATCCAGAAGGCATCAAGGTTGAAGAAGCAATGGCTTATTCTAAAGCCAACGGCAATCTTGGTGGATTTACAGGTGGCAAACAAATCAGCAACAGCGAATTGTTAGAGTTACCATGCGATATATTAGTTCCAGCTGCGATGGAAGATCAGATCACTGATGCCAATGCTGGTAACATCAAAGCTAAATTGATCGTAGAAGGCGCTAACGGTCCGACAAGTGCTAATGCCGATAAAATTCTTAACGATAAAGGCATCATCGTAGTGCCAGACATTCTGGCTAACGCAGGTGGTGTAACGGTATCATACTTCGAGTGGGTACAAAACAGAATGGGTTATTTCTGGACAGAAGAGCGCGTTAACAGAAGAGCTGACAGAGTAATGAAGAGCGCGTTTGACGTGGTGTTTGATAACGGTAAGAAGCACAATGTAAGTTTGCGTACAGCGGCTTATATCGTTGCGATTGACAAGGTTGCTACTACACAAAAATTCAGAGGTGTATTCTAATGCTGATTCACAGAGAAGGATATAAAATCATTATGATGACAATGTTGATACTTGCGGGTATCAACATTGCCGTTTTATCAGGATTTGGCGAAGAGCATCTTGTAAGCAAGATTGTGTTGTCATTGTCTCTGGTATTTTTTATATTGATTGTTCAGTTTTTTCGCAATCCATTCCGCAACACTGTTATCAACGAGAACCATGTTATTGCGCCAGCAGATGGCAAAGTAGTGGTGATTGAAGAAGTAGAGGAGCCAGAGTATTTCAAAGACAAGCGCAGACAGGTTAGTATTTTTATGAGCCCGGTGAACGTGCATGTTAACAGAAATCCGATTGCAGGAATAGTCAAATATGCTAAATATCATCCTGGCAAATACCTGGTGGCCTGGCATCCGAAGTCGTCTACAGAGAACGAAAGAACAACTGTTGTGATTGCGGGTTCTAAAGCCGAAGTTTTGTTCAGACAAATTGCAGGAGCATTGGCAAAGCGAATTGTTTACTATGTTAAGGAAGGCGACAAAGTTGAGCAAGGTTCAGAGATGGGCTTTATCAAGTTTGGCTCCAGGATAGATATCTATCTGCCATTGGATGCGACGATCAATGTAAAGCTTGATCAGAAAACCAGAGGCGGCGAGACAGTAGTTGCTACTTTGGCTTGATTTTTGACACTTTTTAAGAAACCATTTAAAAGATAAATAATATGAAAAAAATACTTTTTAGCCTCGCTTTGATGATTGGCGCAACAGTTGCGGCCAATGCACAAACTGCTGCCACAAGCACTCCGGGCAATGTACCAAGTAAACCTAAAACAGCTGTAGAAGCCTCTAAAGCTAATGGTACAGCTGCAGCAACAGTAACGCCAAAAGACACTACTAAAGCTGCCACAGTTGCAACCGAGAAAAAATGTGCTAAGAAATCTTGCTGCAAAAAAGAAGATGCCGGCACAGCAAAAGCTGAGAGTTGCACACACGACAAATCAAAAGGTGGTGCATGCTGCAAAGACAAAAAGGTAGAAGCTACCAAAAAAGACTAATTAATAATCACCATATTTAAAAAGCACCTGAAAAGGTGCTTTTTTTTTGCTCTGAGCGATTTTAAACTATTGATTGAAGTATTGATCTGGATTCGTGCCTGTGATCTTTTTAAAGGCATCCATAAGTTTGCTTTCGTCATCGAAGCCAGCTTGTTTAGCTGAATAGCTGATATCTTTGTTATCGGATAGTCTGTAATGCTCTATGAAGGCTTTGATGCGGTAGGTATCCATTAATTCGTTATAGGACATACCTAAATAATGGGTAATAAAAGAAGCAAGGTGTTGTTTGTCGATGGACATTGCTGTAGCAAGTTCAGACATACTCAGACTTTTCATCAGATAAATTTTATTATCAATGATAATTTTATCGAGAGTTGACTTTAGTAAAGTAGCTTGTTCTTCGGCTAGGTATGTTTTATCGTTGGGTATTTCAAGTGCACCTGCACCACCATTCTGAGAATCTTTGAGGAGTTGGAGTGAGTGACCAAGGATATCATTAATATGCTGATCGATTTGAAGTTTTTGCTGACTAACAGACAGTGTATCCAGTAGTTGTTTTACTTTACTTGGTTTGTCTTTGCTGATCCAGAAACCTCTGCTGCCGTATAGCAATCTTGGATTAATAAGGATACTGAGCGGGTAGAGGAAATACAGCAACAAGCAAGGAGTAACGAAAATGTATTCTTTAATATCAACCTCAATACCCATAGTACCTTTCATTAAATCTGGCAGGCACGAAGCGATGAGTAAGAAGCTCCATACAGCGAACCATTGAATAATATGAGCATTATCGTGGTAGTAGGCTTTACCCCCGATTTTAAGTAAATGAGTAATTAATCGGAGTTGCATTAAACCCAGAGCGACACCCAGGATATTTTGAATAATAAAATAAGTGCCTGGCGGCATCCATCTGGATTGAAGGTGTTGAGCAATAGTTTGATTTGCTATATCATATTGCAGTGATTGAATTTTATATTCTGCACTTTGTAGAAAGAAGGGTAAATAATCTATAAAAAAGACAAAGGCCAACAGGAACAGGAGCAAATCAGCGATTTTGAACCGGGATTTTTCGAGTGTATATTTAACAAACAGGAAAGAAGCCGGCATATAAATAAAGGTTGACAGAGTTCCGAGTCGGTAAAAGTGCGGGTAATCTGAGATAGTAGCGGTGATACCCAGGTAATAGACGATGGTAATAATGATAAGAGAAAAAAGAGAGATGTTCAGAAAGGCATCAGACAGGTTTTTTTTAGAGGATAGGCAGCATCTTACTATACAAACCACAGTAATAAAGAAGGAGCATATCAAAACCAGTTTATCCATTATTTCGCCGGAGGGGTATTCAAATCTACTACAAATTTAAAATTTATGCAACAAAAAAGGCGGACCTGAGTCCGCCTTTTTTAAATATTCTCTTTAATGCTTAGTAAGCAAGTTTGAAGTCTACACGTCTGTTTTTAGCTTTACCAGCTTTGGTTTTATTATCTGCGATTGGTTTAGTATCACCGTAACCAGTTGCAGTTAAGCGAGTTTCGCTGATACCAGCGCTAACCAGGTAAGCTTTAACAGCATCAGAACGTTTTTGAGATAAAGTCAGGTTTTCGGCAGGTACACCAACATTGTCGGTATGGCCTTCGATAGAAACTTTAGCTTCTTTGTATTCGTTTAAGATTTTCACCAGGTTATCGAGGTCATCGAAAGATTCAGCTAAGATTTTGTCGCTACCAGTTTCGAAATTGATACCTTTAGCGGCGAGAGCGATTCTTTCAACTACTTCTTTTTTAATTTCAGGGCAGCCTTTGTTGGTGGTAGGACCAGCAACTTTCGGACAAACGTCTTTGTTATCGTAAACACCATCACCATCTGAGTCAGGGCAACCTTCGCCTTCAGCAGGACCAGCAACAGTAGCACATTTGTCTTTTCTATCTTCGATACCGTCACCGTCTGTATCAGGGCAACCGTTGAATTCTTTAGGACCTTTAACAGCTGGGCACTGGTCTTCGATATCGATGATACCATCACCATCGGTGTCAGGGCAACCATTGTTTTCGATCGGACCAGCTTTTTCTGGGCAACGGTCTTTGCTATCGATGATACCGTCGTTGTCTTTATCAGGGCAACCGTTGAATTTACGAGGACCGAAGTTGTAAGGGCAAGAATCCTGGTAATCTGGAATTGTATCCTGATCAGAGTCTCTAGGGCAACCATTTTCGTCAACAGGTAACTGCCAAGGTTGAGTTTTAGGACATAGATCCAGTTTATCCATAACACCATCTTTGTCTTTATCTTTGATAGAACCACCAGACATACCAGCAGATTCGCCGTATGGCAGGTTAATAAAGAAACCTAAAGAGTGAAATGCGAAAGCATCGTTGTTTTTGTTACGGGTGTGAACCAGGTAAGCGTATGGCTGACCGTCCCAGATATCGTTAAAAGTGTAGTTAAAAGTAGATTGGTATCTAAAGCCAAACGACTCATTTACACTGTATTGAAGTCCGAATCCACCTGCTAAATTACCAGCAGCGCCAGTGTAAGCGTTAGGATCTTGACTTACT
>JBJTNS010000122.1:0-2840 GCA_046074245.1 Chitinophagaceae bacterium
TGAAAACGATAAATACTATAAAGATGGCAAATACATTACTGCTGAATGGCCTAAAAAAGACAACGGAAATGCTGATGATTACATCTTCGATTATAAATATGTTTACCACTTTAAAGCGCATTTTAAGAAAGGTCTTAACAAGATTATTCATACCTACCGTTTTGCCTGTGCTGGCTCGGTTGAATTTCAGTACGATCTTACTTATGTATTAACTGCTGCCATGCGCTGGGGCAATAAACAAATAGATGATTTTACCTTAAACATTGATGTGGGCGATTTCCAAACGCTTTACATCGATCAAACCTTTTTCAAATCGCACAAAGACTGGCTGCTTATAGGAAAAGGCAATCACCACGATAATGATACAAACGCTGTTTTTAAGAATGCGGCGGTTTTCAATATTCAGAAAGGCACACTTTGTTTTCAAAAACTAAATTTCAAAACCAGTGATGAATTATTTTTGTTTGCATTTTGGCCAATTGCTGAAAACAACTGGGAGTACGTTGACACTTTCAACATGAAAACGCATCAACTAGTTTTTTCAATTATTAACCAACCAAAATACGCTAAGGACGAATCCTCATTAAAAATCCTAAAAAATCTTCCTTATGCCCGCAGAGGGTATGTTTTTAAAACAAAAGAGCTGCAAGATTATTTTTCAAAGATGTCGTGGTATTCGCCTGACCCTGCCTACATCGCAACGCTTTCTGAGCTGACAGACGAAGAACAAAAATGGCTGAAAGTGCTGAAAATTTAGGTGCACCGTTTATTTCCAGTGGACCTGCGCCCCGATGACCGGCGGGAAGTACGCAGTACCGGAGCGAAGCGCAGCCATAGGGCACGGAAAGGCGCCCAAATAAAAGTCATTTTTCGCTTAATTTCTTTTAAAAGTAGTACTTTTGCAGCGTGAATTTTAACCGCAGACAACTCAGCGACGAACAATTGCTGAACATATACAAGGAACTACTGTATCCACGCATCATAGAAGAGAAAATGCTGATTTTACTGAGACAAGGTAAAATTGGAAAATGGTTCAGTGGTATCGGTCAGGAAGCCATCTCTGTTGGTGCCACAATGGCACTGCTTCCAGACGAATACATCATGCCACTGCACAGAAATCTGGGTGTTTTTACAAGTCGTAAAATTCCGTTCAAAAAACTCTTTGCTCAATGGCAGGGTAAGAAGAGCGGTTTCACTAAAGGTCGCGACCGCAGTTTCCACTTCGGCACCAACGAGTACCACATTGTTGGTATGATCTCTCACCTGGGCGCTATGCTGGGTGTTGCCAATGGTATCTCAACAGCGCATTTGCTTAACGACGACAAAAAAGTTTCCTTAGTTTTTAGTGGTGATGGTGGTACCAGCGAGGGCGATTTCCATGAGGCCATGAACGTGGCGGCAGTGTGGAGTCTGCCTGTGGTGTTCTTAATCGAGAACAATGGCTATGGTTTAAGTACACCAAGTAACGAGCAGTTTAAATGCAAGCAATTTATCGATAAAGGCATAGGCTACGGCATGGAAGCCTATCAGGTAGATGGCAATAATATCCTGGAGGTATACCACAAAATGTCTGAACTTACCGAGAGCATGAGAAAGGCGCCACGTCCGGTTTTACTGGAGTGCATGACCTTTAGAATGCGCGGTCACGAAGAAGCCAGTGGTACCAAATATGTACCACAGGAGCTGTTTGACGAGTGGGGCAAGAAAGACCCTATCAGCAATTACGAAGCATTCCTGATGTCGGAAGGCGTTTTAAATGAATCGCTGAAACAATCGGTTTATGATGAGTTAAAACAAGGTATGGATGATGATTTAGCAGAGGTGTTTGCCGAGCCTGAAATTATTGCCGATACCGAAGAAGAATTGCGTGATATCTATGCGCCGTATCAGCAGGTACTTACTGAGGCACAGGGACCGAAAAGCACCAAACGTTTAGTGGATGCTATCTCAGATGGTTTGAGGCAGAGCATGGAGAAATTTGACAACACCGTGGTGATGGGTCAGGATGTGGCCGAATACGGTGGTGTGTTTAAGATTACTGATAATTTCTACAAGCAGTTTGGTAAAGCCAGAGTGCGCAATACACCAATTACTGAATCGTCTATTCTTGGCGCCGGATACGGTTTAGCCATTAAAGGCTATAAAGCGATTGTAGAGATGCAGTTTTCGGATTTTGTGAGCTGTGGATTTAATCAAATCGTTAATAATCTGGCTAAAAGTCATTACCGCTGGGCTCAGGCAGCCGATGTGGTGGTGCGTATGCCGACAGGTGCAGGTGTAGGTGCAGGACCCTTCCACTCTCAAAGTACAGAGGCCTGGTTTTTCCATGTACCGGGATTAAAAATTGTTTACCCTAGTAATCCATACGATGCCAAAGGTTTATTGTGCGCTTCGATAGAAGATCCAAATCCAGTGATGTTCTTTGAACACAAAGCCCTTTACAGAAGTATTGAGGCAGAAGTGCCGGATTCTTATTATACCCTCGAAATTGGCAAAGCAGGTGTAGTTGCTAATGGCGACGAACTTACCATTATTACCTATGGTTGGGGTGTGCATTGGGCCATTGAGGCATGTCAGAAATTGGGTATCAGCGCAGAGATAGTGGATTTAAAAACTTTACTGCCTTGGGATAAGGCGACTGTAAAAACGGCCGTAGAAAAAACAGGTAAAGTGCTGGTGCTTCACGAAGATACGATGATTGGTGGTATTGGTGCCGAGATAGCGGCATGGATCAGCGAACATTGCTTTACAGCACTGGATGCACCGGTAAAACGCGTTGCCAGTTTAGACACACCAGTGCCTTTGGCCAAAGACCTGGAAGAGAATTTCTTGCCTAAAAA
>JBJTNS010000123.1:0-3614 GCA_046074245.1 Chitinophagaceae bacterium
AGAGCGATGGCGTGGCACGGCCTGCTTGCCGGCCGTGCGGCGGCGGGAGAGAGCGTCTGTCCGAGAGCACGTCCGCGATTGGATCGGGCTACTTCTTGACGATCAGGTATTCTAACACAGGCTTTTGATTCTCTCCCTTCCCTATTACTAATTCGGCAGCATTAAGGCCAGTAATGCGACTGATGATCTTTCTTAAAAAGGCTCTGCCGGTAATAAACCTGAGGGCATCAGTACGTTTCTGATAGGCAAAAGAACGCAACTTTTCTTGCTCACTTAAATCGGCAAGGAGTTTTTCCTCATGACCCTCAAAGTCTTTAAAATTAATTTCTATTACCAAAGGTAGTTTTTGCCATGACACTTCCTGAATGTCCTGAATAGACAGCATTTGTATTGGGCGGTCGTTAAATCTGTGTATGTGTAGTTGTAATGGATGCATTAGTTCATTTTTAAACAACGGTTGATGGCTTTTTGTAATTTGCGGGCAAAGCCTTCGCTGTATTCGCCCAGAATCATATGATCGTGATCGCCCTCAACCTCGTGTATCACAACGCCTTTTACAGCGTATGGGTGCCAGCCAAGAAACTTTCTGTCTTTTAAAAAATAGAGTTTCTTTTCAGAGCGAAACAGATCTACTTTCCCGTAAAATGGCATTACTTCATATTGTCTGAATGCGCTGATATACGCATCCATTATTTTGTAAAACTCTTCTCTTGACGGATCGTCGTCATCTGGTATTTCCTTTCCGAATCTCGCCAGAATCCCGTTAATACTTAATCTGATCATCGTTCTGTAATATTTCCCTGCTTCCTTTGGATATTTAATCAGCATTTTAAAAGCATGCATCAGTGCCGGGAAAAAGTTAAGAATGTACTTTATAATTTTTTGTCCGTTAGAAATCTCTTTTTTGGTGCTTTCCAGCGAATAATCAAAAATGGCCAGCATACCGATATTGGCACCTGATTTTTCAAGTTGTCGTCCTATTTCGTAGGCCAGCAAACTTCCTGCAGAGTGTCCGGCAATCAGATAAGGACCTTTAGGATTATGGGCTTTTATTTCCTGAATGTATTTTGCCGCGATTTGCTCGAGTTTTTCAGGAGGAAATTCGTTATTGCTTAAGCCTATTGCCTGAACACCGTAGACAGGCTGACTGGCATCCATGTGACTGGCAAGATCTTTAAAGACCATAACTTCCAGACCAATTCCATGTACGATATACAGAGGGGGATTAGTTCCTTCAGGCTTTACCGGAACCAGGTAATGGTATGTCCCCGAACCATTGGTTTCACCATTGATTATCTGAGCTAAGCCTGCAATACTAGGTTTTCTGAACAGCGCTGAAAGAGGTAATTTGAATCCCAGCTCCTGTTCAATCTGATGCATCAGTTCGATTGCAATAAGTGAATGTCCACCAGAAGCAAAGAAATCATCTAATCGAGAAGCAGATTTCACGCCCAGTGCAGCTTCCCACAAAGGCTTAATGCTCAATTCTGTTTCGCTCCAGGTAGTCTTACTGCCAGAATCTTCTACTTGTGATTTTCCAGACTGAAACATCGCGCTGATGTCTAAATCGGTTAAAAATTTCCGGTCGGTTTTCGCATTTGGTGTGAGAGGCATTGCATTAATTGCCATAAAAATGCCCGGCACCATATAATCGGGTAAATCCTTACTTAGCAAATTGCGCAATCCTTCTAACTCCTCACCTTCGAGCAGGCAAAGTTGCAAACCTGTTTGCTTACAAATTTTATAATTCCTGTTTTTCACACCGAGGTCTTTTACAAAAGCCACCAGTCTGATATCGTCTTTGCCAAACAATTTGGGCACAACCACCGCTTCTCGATAGTTCGAATTTTTTAGTATAACCGACTCTATTTCGCCAGTTTCAATTCTATAGCCTCTAACTTTAACCTGATTATCAGAACGTCCCAGGCAATACAAACGATCATCTGAATCAACATATCCCAGGTCACCACTCAGATAAATCCTTTCATTGTCTTTAAGTGGATGCTTAATAAATTTTTCGGCACTCAGTTCTTTTTTATTGAGATAACCATGGGCCAGTCCATCTCCGGCTATCGCAATTTCACCAATCTTTCCTTTTGGCAATGGACGGTGACGGTCGTCGAGAATCAATATAGAAGTATTAGCAAGTGGCCGACCTATACTAATTTTGGTATCTTTATTTTTAATCTGCTGGGCGCTCGACCAGATACAGGTTTCAGTCGGACCATACATATTCCACAGACTATGGCATTTTGGCAACAGTTCCATGGCCAGATCATGAGGCAGAGGTTCTCCGCCACACAGTATTTTTAAATTTTTATGGCCTTTAAATCCGAAACCTGAAAGCAAACGAAAAGTAGCAGGAGTGGCCTGTAAAACAGTGATATTTTCTTTGGCAATCAACTGAATGATAGCATCGCCATCTTTGCTGATTTCTGAGCTGGCCAGTACCAGAGTTCCACCAGAAATCAGAGGCAGATACAATTCAAGACCAGCAATATCAAAACTAATAGTTGTAAGCGCTAACAGACTATCCTTAGTCGTAAAGCCAGGTTGATTTTTAACACTCCACAACAAATTGACCAGAGCCTTTTGAGGCATAATAACACCTTTAGGCAAACCAGTAGAGCCAGAGGTATAAATTACATAAGCTGGTAAAGCATTATCCTGAACTGGCAAAGAGCTATTGTCATTGGCCAGAGCCTGCAGTTGATCTGTAGAAAAAGCCTGACAAGATTCAGGACAAATAAATCTGAAACGGTCTTCGCACACCAGCAAAGATGTTTTTGAATCGCTCAGCATATACTGAATACGCTGTTCAGGGAAAATCGGGTCGATAGGAATATATGCAGCTCCAAGGCGCATAATGGCCATCAATGTATACATCATTTCCGGACCGCGATCTAACATCACTCCGGCGAACATCCCTGGTTTTAAACCTGCCGCCTGCAGACCCCGTGCATAATCGTCAACCCGATTGATTAATTCGGCATAAGTAATACTAATATCTTCAAAACGGATAGCGATTGCATCGGGCGTACTTTGTGCTTGTTTCAGCACCAGATCGTGCACCGTAGAAGTTCGCGGATAATCGGCCTCACTAGCATTAAAACTATCGAGTTGTTGTATGGTTAATTGCGGATCAGAGAGATCGCAATCACTGATTCTTGTTTCAGGTGACAGGGTGATGGTATTTATGATATACTGGTATTGAAGCAGTAATTCGTTGATATCATCGTGCTGAAAGAGAGCAGAATTATAGTCGCAGTCGATGGTAAGACTTTCGCCAACCCTTGATATATTAATAATCATATCAAAGGAACTGTACTCGCGGGTATTGATTGTAAGTTCGGCAGACAAGCCTTCTAACAAATTCTCACCAATCAGTTCGCGGTCGATATTAAAGGTAACCGGAATTAAAGGCAGAGTGCTCTGACCGCGATCGATGCGAATATGTTTAAGTAAAGTACCGAAAGTGATATGACGGTTGTCTAAAGCCGTTTTAAAATCTTGCTTACGCTGAGTAAGGTATTGTTCAAAATGCCATTGCCCTTGCACATTACTCAGCATTGGAATCATGTTGACACAATGTCCCATCAGCGAATTCATATTCA
>JBJTNS010000124.1:0-5215 GCA_046074245.1 Chitinophagaceae bacterium
AGCACCCTCGGTACCAAAAACTCTGGTATCTCAGCTAAAGCCCGGAGGGCATCTGGTAATTCCAGTAGGCAAACAGGCCGAGGTGCAGAAGATGGTGCGCATTACCAAACTGGATGATAAAGAAATCAAAACTGAGATTTACGACGATTTCAGCTTCGTGCCATTAGTCGGTGAAAACGGCTGGAAATAATAAAGGGGAATCAACAATGATTCCCCTTTACAAAAGATTTTATTCAAATAAGGTTACATAGAAACACTTGTCAATGCAGCATTCATGCTTCTTACAGCTTCAGCAGATTTGTTGAAAGCAGCTTGTTCTGATTCGTTCAGTTTATAGTCAACGATTTCTTCCCAGCCATTTTTGCCGATAACTACCGGAACACCTAAGCAGATGTCATTCTGACCGTATTCACCTTCTAAGTATACGCAGCAAGGCATTACTTTTTTCTCGTCTCTAACGATGGCTTCAACCAGAGCAGCACCTGCTGCACCCGGAGCATACCATGCGCTGGTGCCTAATAAACCTGTAAGTGTAGCACCACCCACCATGGTGTCTGCTGCAACTTTCTGTAATTCTTCAGCACTTAATTTTTCGCTAACCGGTAAGCCGTTGATAGTTGCATAACGGGTTAATGGAATCATGGTTGTATCACCGTGACCACCGATAACAACACCGTGGATGTCGGTGGTAGGAGCACCTGTTGCTAATGATAAATAGCATTTGAAACGAGCGCTGTCAAGGATACCACCCATGCCGATGATTCTGTTTTTTGGAAGACCGCTGGATTTTAATGCCAGGTAAGTCATTGTATCCATCGGATTTGAAATCACGATAATGATAGCATTTGGAGAGTATTTCAGAATGTTTTCAGTAACACCTTTTACGATACCAGCGTTGATGCCGATAAGTTCTTCGCGGGTCATACCCGGTTTACGTGGAATACCACTGGTTATGACTACAACATCAGAGTTAGCTGTTTTGGTGTAATCGTTGGTGCTGCCAGTGATGCGGGTATCGAAACCTAATAATGAAGAAGTTTGAAATAAATCAAGAGATTTACCTTCGCTGATACCTTCTTTGATGTCTAATAATACCAGTTCTGAACAAAGTTCTTTGCGGGCTATGTTGTCTGCACATGTTGCACCAACTGCTCCGGCTCCTACTACTGTAACTTTCATATGATGATGTATGGGTTAATTTTAAAAAGTGTCGCAAAGGTACTAAGAAATTTCAAAGTTTTCGTGACCAAAATCATGACTTATCGAAATGTTCTGAACAGTTTAAGCAGCTTATTTTTTCTTCTTTGCTGGCTGCTGTTTGAACCATTTGTAGTAATCTTCAAGGTACCACAACATATGCTTGCCCGGATCATAACTTTGATAGACCAGACGAGGAATAGTGAAATTGGCAACAGTAAAGCCATCAGCTGTAATCTGAGATCTCATATGAATGATTTTTCCATTGAGGTCGTATACCACCTTGTCCACCTTCTGAATATACTGAGGATCCAGGTAGGAGGTGTCGTAACCTTTGGTCGGGTCGTTTTCATCTGTGCTTAAAAATACCACCAGTTTTTGTCTGTAGGTATTGCCAACATCGTTCAGACTGATTTGTCTTTTGCTCTGTTCGTCGTACACCAAAAAATGCTCTGCTTCGGGTAACCCCGGAAGATTATATCTGATGAGGTCGATGTATCTCTGTCCAGATTCAAGCATTCTGCTCATATGGGTCATGGTAAAACTATCGCCCTTCAGGAAACTGAATTTTCTTTCAAATAAGTCAAAGTAGGGCAGATCATCATCTTCCCAGATTTTATAGCAATTGCTGGCAGATTCAAATTTGGCGAGGTAAACCAGAAACTGAAAATCTTCGGCTGGTAATTTGGCTTTCAGTTCTTCGAAACTCAGCCATACCAGTGGCATCTCATTCATCAGATAACCGCCAAGCACGGGCTGAAACATCAGGGCTAAGCCAAAAAGTTTATCATTTTCTTCAGCCGTATTGATGGGAGAGGAATAGGTTTTGGTAAACCACATGCCTGTTATTTCTTCAGCTTTTAGAGGGATTAAGGCATCACTTGTTGCATTAGAGGAAGCACCTCGTTCTTTAAAAGTAGTAGCATCATATCTTGCTTTTAAAGAATCTGTCTTATACAAGTTATAAAGGCCTTCATTACATTGATTGTAGAGTTTTTGCTGAAGTTTGGTCGATCGACTCATTAGGTAAGTGTGAAATTCTTGAGCATTCGGATACTGAATTTCGGTGTTTTGCGCGCTTAGCATCATAGGGATAAGCAAGGCAATAAGTACAATAGTTTTGTTTGTTGGTTTCATGATCAAATATAGTTATTTTTTTTTGATTGGTGTGTTAAAGTAATTTGGTCTCTGCCAGCGGTAGTAATCTTCGAGGAACCAGACGATGTCTCTGCCAAAGCGAATTCTGTTGTAGACGCCTGGAGGAATGATGAAATCAAATGCCTGGTTATAATCGACGTCTGTCCGTGCAATAAAAGCGATGAGTTTATGAGTGTTTCTGTCGTAGCGCAATTGTTGCGTTTCGAAGATGCAACCATTGAATAGCACAATACTTGAATCATTTTTTGGGGCTTTGTATTGTTCAAGACCAACTCGATACAAGGCTACAGAGTCCTCGGTCGCTTCACTATAAATGATAGCAGGTTTTAAAGTGCTATCTTTAGATTGTTCGAAATCCTTATATCGGATGAGGTTAATGAAGTATTGACCGTTTGAAAGCATCACAGAACAATTCATCAAAAAGACAGAATCAGTTCCGTAATAGAATGTATTTTTAAAGAGTAAATCCTCGTAGTCGATATCTCCACTCAAGTTATAGGTATTGACTTTCCCAATTCGCACATTCAGATGATACAGGTAGTCGATAAACTGAAAATCAATAGGAGAAATAGACTTTTTTAAATCCTCCCATTTGATCCATACCACGGGATGCCAATATTGTATATCTCTGATGAATGGATCGTCGGTCATGAGCGCCAGGCCTTTGACATGCCCAGAAATAGAAGAACTGTTTAGGTCTGTGTCAAACTGATGCGCAAACACAATGCCTTTCAGGTCGGCGTACTTAATCGGTGTGTAATCATAAGAATCAACAGTTAAATAAAAATCGGCACCACTCATATCCACGTCTTTTTTAGACATGGTTTTTGTAAAATCACTGTTGGTATATGAGGTGATAGAGCTATCTCTGCATTTTGTTAGAAGTTTTTCCTGTAATTGCTGAACACGACTGTCCAGGTACCGATAAAAGTCGGTCGCAAAAGGGTAGTTGATGGTTTCGGTATTTTGCGCTACGGAGCGACTTGTCCACGCCATACAAGTCAGGCAAAGTAGAGCGATTTTAAGGGCCAATTGGAGTGCGTGTCTCATAGTGAAATCAGTTTTGTTTGATTTGAGATTTACGCCAGCGATTATAGTCTTCAAGAAACCAAAGTATAGAAAATCCACCTTGGTTTCTGTAATACAAACCGAAAGGGATAATGAATCTGGGTTTATAGCTTTCATACTGACCTAGTTTGTTGATTCTGTGGCGCGAAACAAAAGTGCCAAAGCCGCTGACATCGCCAGATTTTTTATAGAAAATGGAATCGGCATAACTGGGAAAACTATAGTCACACAATGTTGAGTCGTGTTCAGGGACATTGCCCTGGGCTCTTACTCTAACTGTAATTTCATCGCAATATAAAAATCGAATGTCAGCAATATCAATTTTTTGACCTGTCTGAACATCAGTTATCATAATGGGTTCTTTATTGTGGTCGCGTTCCTCAACACGCCAAATATCGAAATAGTGCCTGCCTGATTGAATCATATAAGCCATTTTAGACATGAAGGCGGAATCCATTTTCAGGTATTGTTGATTGTCGAAGTGTATTTGCTGCATGGGCGACCAGAAATTGTCTAATTCTTTGACCTGATTGCTGAGACCGGCATACCTGCCCATATAAATCAGAAACCAGTAATCATATTCCGGAATGGCAAGTTTAAGTTCAGACAATTTAAGCCACATCATCGGGTAAATGATGCCTTTGGTATTTCCATAGCCCCATTGGTAAAGTAGTGCTATACCAGTTAACATACTCTGTTCGGTTTCAGAATAATAGTTATTACTATGAACTCTAAGAAAATACAACCCTTTCAGATCTTTTTTGTTAAACCTTTGAATGGAATCAGCGTTTGGTGTAAAAGTTTCTCCCAGGTGGGGAATAACAGAATCTGGATAGGTGCGGGTTAATGAGTCGCGCACATATGCTTTTATTTTGCCATTCAAAGCCATTGTGTAGAGCGATTCAATGATATTTTGCGTGCGACTGTAAAGGTATTTTTCAATGGTTTCTTTTTCTGGGTATAGAATCCTGTCTTGTGAAAAAGCACATAGATTTAAAAGAGAAAAAGTAAGCAAAATAAAAATTTTTTTCATCCGTTTTTGTTTTGAAAAGTATAGCAATAATAACAGTTTTAGAATTGTTTTATTGCAAGGCCTAAAAATTTTATTATTAAAAAAATTTGTCAGTCTCGAAAATCTGATATTACCTTTGCAGCAAGTTCTTAAATACTTTACTTATCCAGAAAGACCGAGGGAATTGACCCGCAGACGTCTTGACAACCTGGTTCCGCTTAGGCGGAAAGAAGGTGCCAAATTCAACCGTACTTGATACGGACAGATAAGTTAGAATCAGCTTTACAAGTAACGCTTACGCGTTTTTTATACAGCTCTTCTGACTTGTCGGAAGAGCTTTTTTTATGCCCTTCCGGCAAGTCGGTTCTATCCGGATAAGCAAATATTTAAGGCAGTAAAAAAGACAAAATTTAAATATTTCATATCATGACAGAACCAACTCAAACACTTCATTCTATTCCGGTAGATCCCCTCACTGGCGCGATCTCTGTACCGATTTATCAAACTTCTACTTTTGTGCAGTCAGCACCTGGTGTTCATCTGGGCTACGACTATGCCAGAACCAACAATCCCACCCGAAAAGTACTCGAAGATCTCTTTGCTCAGCTCGAAAATGGCAGCACTGGTGTTGCCTTTGCCAGCGGTCTGGCTGCGATTGATGCCGTACTGAAGCTTCTCGAAGCAGGCGACGAGATTATCGCTGTTGAGGATATTTACGGTGGAGCCTTCCGTCAGTTTACCCATATCTACGCCAAATTCGGAATCAAAGTAAGTTACGTT